>JAICUC010000008.1 GCA_025936075.1 Nitrospira sp.
AGCCCGGCTACCGATTTACGGCAACCGGGACCTTTGATCGGTTTCTCACTGGCGTTCAAGCCAAGGCAACTTCGATGGTGGAGGGCAGGGGAGTTGAACCCCCGACCCCTACGTTGCGAACGTAGTGCTCTCCCAACTGAGCTAGCCCCCCACCTGTCGGAAAGGGTCACGCGGACCATGGATCCCGCAGGGTTTGCTGCATATGAGCATGCAGTCTGTTGCTGCGGTCGAAGAACGGGGAGGAATATAGGGTCACGTTTCCCGAGCTGCATTATACACAACCTGTTTCTGAGACTCTACCAGTACCTTGATCATACGTGGACGCACGACGGATTCCTTAAAAAGGCCAGCCGATGTCAGACCGAGCGATTGATGCTTTCGATCGACTATGTGTTGCAGCGATCACCCCTCCGGAACGTCCGGTTTTAGCGTGATGATGGGGAGCCATTTTGAATGATTGCCGATCGAGAACTGCCGCCGGAAGCCGATGCCGCCAGTCAATCGGTTGGACCAGGTCGATTTGCTCTACCCTCTAGCTATAGACAACGGTCACACGTGTGAGGAAGTCTTCCAGCTGGACGATGTGCTGTTCGATTGTTGAGCAATCCTCCAGTTTTGCCGCGCGTTCCATCGCCGCTCCGATTTCGGTAATTCGATCGAACCCGAAGCCGCCCCCATCGCCTTTCATGCGATGTCCCAGAGTCTGAACGGTCTTGAAGTCTTGCGTGACCAATGCTTTTCGAAGTGTCCGGACATCCTTTTTCCGGTTACCTAAGAAGATCGGCACAATCCCTTCAAGCTCGCGACTAATCTTCACGGTGAGTGGCGAGTCTGGCGGTTCAGGATGTGCGACGTGCATCGCTAGACGACATGCTCCTTGTACGCACGGAGAACTTCCAATAGCGTGGATTTCTTTACGGGCTTCGTGAGATGTGTGTTGCAGCCGGCTTCAAAGATGCGAGCTCCTTCTTCCTTGAGGGCCAATGCAGTGAGGGCGATGATCGGTGTAGGTGGGAGATCATGATCCCGTTCCCATGAACGAATTGCCCTTGTCGCGGCATAGCCGTCCATCACGGGCATTTGCACATCCATCAAGATGACGTCGTAATGCGCGGACTTGAATTTGTCCAGTGCCATGGCGCCGTGTTCTGCCACGTCGAGAAAATAGTCGGTCTGCTTCAAGTATGCCCGTACCAACAATTGGTTGTCGGGGGAATCTTCAACTAATAATACGCGCAAAGCCCGCGTCGAAGCGGTCGACGATGGCGCTGTGACTTCTACAGCCGTCGGTTGCGTCCCTTTTGTCCGTCCTAGGGCGATCCCGATTGTTTGTAAAAGGTCGGATCGCCGGATGGGTTTAATCAGATACCCCCCAAGGCCGAGGTCATACGTTCGTGCGATATCGTCCGCCCAATGATTGGAGGTCAGCATAATGACAGTCGGACAACTCCCGCTGTGCGAGGATTTCAGCTGTTCCACAACATGGAAGCCGCTCATCTCAGGCATGCGGCAATCGAGGAGCAAGAGCTCGTACGCATGTCCTCGTTCGGATGCCTGTCGCAGTTCATCCAACGCGGTTATCCCATCGCTTGCTTCCGTCACCTGAGCCCCCCAGGCACTCAGCAGTTCACGGAGGATGAGGCGGTTGGTGGGATGATCGTCCACGACCAGGACTCTGACGTTGGCGAGGTTAATCGGTGTTACGGATCTCGGATGAGGGGGTTCTGTTTGAACCCCAAGCACGACGGAACAGTGGAAGGTGCTCCCTATTCCCACTGTACTCTCGGCCCAGATCCGCCCGTTCATACCTTCAACCAGGCGTTTGGTAATGGCAAGGCCCAGCCCTGTCCCCCCGTACTGCCTTGTCGTTGAGGCGTGTGCCTGCTTAAAGGTGTCGAAGATCGAGACGAGCTGATCGGAGGGGATGCCGATTCCCGTGTCACTGATGGAAAAGCGAACGGCACCGGTGATAGTCCGGTCGGGATCATTCGTGACACGAACGACAATGGAACCTTTGTCGGTAAATTTGAGGGCATTGCCGATTAAATTAATCAATATCTGTGTCAGGCGCGTCGGATCGCCGATCAAATCACACGGCACATTCCGATCCACATGACAGGCTAGCTCCAGCCCCTTCTCGATGGCGCGCATCGCCATGATATCGATGGCCTTGTCGATGACTTCGTTCAGGTCGAATCCGATGGATTCCAACTCCAAACGACCGGCTTCAACCTTGGAAAGATCCAAAATGTCATTGATAAGATTCAAAAGTGTGCCGCCCGCACGTCGGAAGATCCGCAGGTACTTCCTTTGATCTGGCGTGAGCGGAGTATCCCAGAGGAGATCCGCCATGCCGATAATGGCATTCATAGGAGTTCGGATTTCATGGCTCATGCTGGCAAGAAATTCACTCTTCGCGCGGTTGGCCACTTCGGCTGCTTCTTTGGCGACACGGAGAGCTTGTTCTACTTCATGCCGTTCGGCCGCTTCTAAAGCAAGGGTCGCCATGGTTGTGAGTAGGCCGGCGAGATGTTCTTCATGCCGATTCCATTGTCGAGGAGTGCCGACAGACTCGGCACAGAGGAAGCCGACGAGTCTTCCATTCTGCCTGATCGGCGCACTCAACATGGTCTCGACATGGAAGCGCGAGACGTACGACGATACCAGCTCCTTGAATCGCGAAGCTCGGAAAGCATGGTGAACCCCAATGGGGCGATGTCTACAAGACTTCGATCGAAGATAAGCAAGCCAGTACGAGGACTGGAACGCAAAGATAGGATTGGAATGTTGCCGACCGGATGTGCACACGTCGATCAGTTCAATGGCAGCTCGCTCCTTAGTCAGCAGCCAGATGCTTGCGCGTTTCACTTGCAACAAGCTGCAGCAGGCCTCCGTAATGGCGCGAAAGATACGAGAAATGTCGCCGCTGTGGAACGCCTCACTTTTCGCCAGTTTGCTGAGTGTGTCTTGATACTGCTTAAGCAGCGCTGTTGCATTCTGCTCGAATGAAAGGGGCGTTCGTCCGGAAAGCTTCTGCTTGAGAGGAATGGTCGTGCGACCGGTTGCAGAGCGGGAAGGCCGAGACGAGCTCATGGTTACCGCGGTGCGTCTTGAGGTTCTCCACGGGAATGGCGTGACTGTGACATGGGGAATCAATAGTCGGCGAACGGTTCTCAGAGTCTCTAGTCGTCGTGTGAGTCTTGAACCAACGATAGAATACTTGCCGGTTTGGTCCGATTGCGTCCCTCTTGTTTCGCTTGATAGAGAGCCTGATCTGCAGTTTTGATGAGATCGGTAGGCGAAGCGTTTCTGTTGGGAATGATACAGGCATATCCGACGCTGATCGTGACGAGTTCTCCATCGGCGTGTTTCATGCCTAGGGATTCGACTCGGCGACGGAGGCTCTCCGCAACCTGTGCTGCGCCGTCGATGCCTGTACCCGGCAATACCGTGACAAACTCATCTCCGCCATAGCGAGCGACCAAATCGCCGGGACGATTCACAGAACTGGAAATGGCCGCAGCAACTTGTTTGAGACATTCGTCGCCGGCTGTATGACCCTTGGCGTCGTTATAGGTCTTGAATCGGTCGATATCGAACATAATCAGCGACAACGGGGTCGACTCGCGTGCCGCTCTCCGCCATTCTTGGTCCAAAAAGTCATCGAACTGGCGTCGATTGGTGATACCCGTCAATCCATCCAAGCAGGAAAGACGAAGCAACATCTGATTGGCTTCTTGGAGTTGACGCATGACCTCTAGGAGTTCCTGCTCCCGGGCGCGGCGACGGTCGATTTCGTGGACCAGCCGTAGCACCGACCGCACTCTGGTCAGGAGCTCGACCTTGTTGACCGGTTTGGGGACGTAATCCATGGCTCCGGCAGCAAATGCAAGTTGAAGGTCGACCGGATCCGTCTTGACGGTAACCATAATAATCGGGGTATCTCGGAACCGGTCGGCGGCTTTTATCTGGCGACACGCTTCGATGCCGCTCATTTGCGGCATGAGAATATCCATGAGGATCAGATCGACCCGCGAGGCGCCTTGCTTACTTCCGTCCATGCCGAGATGCCTAAACGCTGCGCCGGCGGAATCCGCCGTCAGGATGTTTTCATAGCCGGCAGCCGATAGAATGGCCTGCAACAGGAGCCGATCGTCTGCGGAGTCGTCGACGATGAGAATGCTCATAACTTCACACAGTCGTGAAAATGAAGATTGCGGAATCGTAACAGCTAGTCTTGATAAACGCCAGGATAAAGCTTTTTGAGGCAGGGTTGGCAGAGTCCGTGGCTAAACTCAGCTTCGGAATGCTCACCGATGTACTCTTCGAGTTGCTGCCAGAAACCACCGTCGTTACGAATTTTTTTGCATGAGGCGCAGATCGGAATCAACCCGCGAAGCACTTTGACTTCGCGGAGAGCGCGTTGGAGTTCTTCATTAATGCGGCGAAGCTCCGTTTCCCGTTCTTTGCGGCGATCCATTTCGTTTTTCAATGTGAGCGCTGAGGATACGCGCGCGAGTAACTCCACTCCGTTCACGGGTTTGTTGATGTAATCCATCGCGCCGGCTGAGAACGCGTCTCTCAGATTGTTGAGGTCATGCTGGGCCGTCACCATGATAATCGGAATGTCGCGGAGGTGCACCTGCTGCTTGATTCGTCGGCAGGCCGCCACACCGTCGATGTCAGGCATGAGTATATCCATGAGAATTAGATCGACATTGACTGAAGCGTGCGCGCCGTCGAGGCCCAGGGCCGTAAAAGCCGCCCGAGCCGAATCGGCCACGATAATCTCATCATGGCCGGCCCTGGTCAGGATAGACTGAAGTAAGAGATGCTGGTCGGGAGAGTCATCGACTATGAGGATCGCCATACCACTTTAACGGCTAAGAACGAACGAAACTGAAGCTACCAAGAGATAGGATTCAGTATAGCAAACGACTCCGGAGACGAATCAGGTAAGCTTGCTTTTCACCAGGTCGCTGACTTGCTTGCCGTCAATGGATTGTCCAGCGAGGCGGGCCATCACTGCCTTCATGACTGTTCCCATATCTTTGAGTGAACGGGATCCGGTCTCCGCGACGGCCGATACAACAATGGCCTCGAGCTCCTGAGTGGAAAGCGGTTGGGGGAGGTAAGATTCGATGATTTCGATTTCTTTCCGTTCTTTAGCAGCCAGTTCCGCCCGTTGAGCCTTTTCAAATTGTTCGACGGACTCCCGACGCTGTTTTACGAGGGTCGTCATCACCCGGCTCATTTCAGCATCATCAAGATCCCGTTTCAGCTCGACTTCTTTATTCAGGACGGCGGCTTTGATCATCCGGATAACATCCATGCGAAGCTGATCGCGTGATTTCATCGCAAGCTTGAGGTCTTCGGTCAGGCGGTCGGACAGCGACATGAAAGTCTCACGGGTTAAGCATCGAGCCGGAGGAGGAGCATACCCTCTTAGTTTCAGTGAGTCAACGAGATGAGTTCGGAATGGTATTCAGACGAAGAGTGTTATGATATAGCTCGAATCGGATGGCGGTCATGACAAAGGGAGGATGGGTATGCTGGAGAAGGCGACATGGCGGACGGAGTGGACGCATGGGGTGATCGCGACTGGAATAGGGGTGTTGCTATTGGCTATGGGAGGTTGCGCCGGCGAAGCGCCGAAGCCTGGATCGACGATACCGCCAGATCAGGTTCGAAGCCATGCCGATAAAGCGTTCGAAAAACTCAAACAAGAGGAAAAGAATCGCGCTGTCGACTCTGGAGTGGTTCCTTACTGATTCGTGTTGATCGCCCGGCGTGAGAATTGTCGCAAGGGTTTCAAGAGCGGCAGTTCCCATAACAATCGATGATAAGCACGGTGTTCCACTTCGCGAGGCTCATGAAAGGTCTTGAGCAGCTTCGCCGAGACAATCAAGCGAAGCAGACTGGAAAGAACGAAGTAAACAGGAGATTGGAGGCAGCTCCAAAGCCAAAGCTCCAATCTACAGTTTAGATGAGATTGTGCTGATTAAGCAGCTTCCAATGACCGTTCCAATGGTCCATCCGATGGCGTTGACAATACTTGAAATGATAACTGCCTTTGCGCGATCCGTCGGCTGTGCAGCAGCAAGACATAATTATTCAGCCCAAGCCCCAGTCCCGCCCAGACCACGCCTCCGAAGAAATTCACTATGACCAGGAACGGCCACGTCGTTCCGCACAGATACAGCATCGGCAGAAATGCGACGAGCAGGCCGGTGAATGAGAGCAATGCCTTGTTTCCGAAACGATCGCTGAATCGTCCCCAGGCCGGCAGGGTCATGAATTGTCCAATGATGGCGGCGGCCAACCAGAAGTAGCTCATGTGAAAGGCACGATTCGAGATGTAAACGGTCGCCCTGCTGTAGGAGTTCAGGTGCAGGCGTTTAATAAATTGTTGAGAGATGAGGAGTCCCTTGGTACGACCGCCACAGTTACTCTTAGTTTCTGTGGATCAGTTCAGGCCAGTTTCACAGTAGGTGGGTCGGGGCAGCTGCTCAACTTGCCGGTTGCGACAATGCTGTATACGATACAGCATTGTGATTCTTAGGGAGGTAACCTATGTCGGTTCGATTGAACATCACAATGGATGACGACATCTATGCGAGATTGAAAAAGAGGTATCTGCCGAAAAGGCTCAGCGTCTTTATTTGAAGAGCCGTTCGTGCGAGGCTGCATCCGTATACCCAAACGTTGAATGCTGCCTATCGAGCTGCGAGCAAGGAGCAGTGGAGGAATCGCTTGGCTGAAGATTGGAGAGACATTGATGCTGAATGATGGATCCTTGAGGAAGATTGCCGCGCGTCTGACAACATTTCTATCTCTTCCCACACGCCGCTTCCCATAAGCCTTGATTGAGCGTTCCCGGTTCAATGGCAACCCAGTGGCCTTCGCTCGAGTATCCACTTCCGCCAATCACTTCACCCATTCCCATATGTCCATCGAAATCAGTGGCCGCCAGCGTCCGAACCTGTCTTTCAGCGCAATCGAATTGCTTGGTGAGTTTGGTGGAGTAAAATCGAGTGGGGGAACGGCCTCCCTGCATCGCTTTCCAGTCGATGAGGGCCGACAGCTGGACTACGTTACCTTCTCGGCGGATGGAACTGAGATCGATATACGCGGTTTGCAACGGATGGGACTGATAACGTTCATCAATGGCTACCCACTCAGCCCGTACAGGCCTGTGAGCCAGGATCAACACTGTGAACAAGATCCAGAGCCCAATCCGATACGTGAGCACGGCTGTTCCTCCGCGAGGAACTTATTGTACCAGCCGCGTTGTCGCTCCAGGAATGGGCCCGTCTGGTGAGCCAGGAGGGCCGATGGGATTCAAGCAGCCTGGCCACTTTAACATTTATTGATCCTCGGTCTCGGCTGTATTTTGGAACGGAGCTGATCCAATCGATCAGTGACAAAGCTGAACCGTTTCTTCGGCGGATAGGGAAACCGATAGGCGATCGGCTCATCTTGGGGCGGCAAATGGTTCATGTCGCGATAGACATTGACCGGCGCCGAATCTGCCGCCAGGTGGAACATGGAGCGGTAACCCAATCCGCAGCCGGTGATGTTGAGCAGCTCGCCGAATCCGTTCTGCGATGCCCGTTGGATCGCCCTCTGTCCGATCGACTTAAACGAATAAAATTGCCCCTTGGCCCACTTGTGCCCCCAGTACAACTGCTCGACGGTCATCTTGGCCGGTTTGTACACCACGTGCTCGCCGGTATACGCGGTCCAATTTTCCGTGAGGATCCGCCCGGCTGCTTTGAGTTCCGCAAACTGTTTGGTGCCGGGATAGGGGGTCATAATGCGCCAGAGCGCTCCTGCCAAGCCCATCTTCGTCGCCCATTCGGCAGTGCGCTCGAAATCGAAGACATCTTCATGGTCCAAGCCGCAGATAAATCCCGCATGAATATCGATTCCTTGGTCGTGAATGCGCTTGATCATCTCCTCGTACAGCTTCGCCTGATTCTGTTTATCGACGGATTTAAGCGAATCTTGATTGATGGATTCGATTCCCATGAACATCGCCGAACAACCGGACTCTTTCAATGTCTTGAGCAATTCGGGATGATGAGCGACGTATGTCGCGCTCATCTGGCTCATCCACTTCTTCCCGAGCGGCTTCATGGCCTGGCAGAGCTCTCGAGTATATGTCGGATCGGACAATAAGTCATCGTCCCAAAACATCACCATCGGTCCGTTCATCTTCTCGACAAGCTTCACGACATCGGCCGGCGGTTTTTTCCGGAACCCATACTGACCGCCTCCTAAAGCCAGATGAATGGAGCAGAAGGTGCAGCGGTAATTGCACCCTCTGGTCGCCGTGAGCGCGTCCCGAAACATATAACCCGGCGGTAACAGATCCCAGCGGGGAGGCTTTTCGTCCCATTGCTCGACCATGTACGGCATGCGGTACTGCGGTTGCATCTTGCCTTTCTTGAAATCTTCGAGCAGCCGCGGGACGGTCAGCTCTCCCTCCCCAATGACGACCGCATCAGCATATTTGACAGCTTCATCGGGCATGGTCGAAGGGTGAATGCCGCCGAGTACCACTTTGGCTCCCCGCTCCCGGAAAAGCCGTGCGACCTCATACGCGCGAATAGCCACGACGGTTGTGACTGTGATGAACACCAAATCGTAGTCGCGTGTGAAATCCAGAGGCCCGACGATTTCGTCCTGGATTTCGATGTCCCACTCGTCTTCCGGAATAAGAGCGGCAAGGGTGGGGAGGTTCAAATTGGGCGTACGGAACAGTTTCCAGACCGAATCCCATTTCTGATCTTCAGGATGTGGAATAATGAGACCGATCTTGTGATGCCCCATAGTTGCCCTCCTCCAAGTGTTGAGGTGAATGCGTCTATTTTTTAAAAGCTTCCTCGATCGCTTATCTATCCGCTAGCTTGTATCATCTGACCGTATGTGTCCTGCCTAGCAATTCCCCTAGGGACTCGATTTGTGCAACATGCAGTAAGGAAGGTGGAAATGCCGGTGAGTGGGATTCCATCGCGTACCAACTGAGTCGATGGGCGCTAGACTAGCTCGTTCAAACGAATGGAATCAAGTGCCATGATGCCGATGGGAAAATATACGCAAAATTCGAACGGACTTAACCCGCATTATTCATGAACGCTTCTGCTGCAATCGCGGATTCGCTGCTACGACGAGCCTTCGGCGGGCAGGCTCGCCCCTCGAAACCTCGACATACTGTTCCAAGTATGCTTCGGTTCCTCGGGGCTCCGCGTGCCCGTCTCGCCACGCGACTGCGCGATTTCGCGATAAACCGTCATGATAATGCGGGTTAACCGATCTCATGGAGTTTCAGCAGGTTCGTGCCGCCTATTTGTGCTGCCATCGTCCCGGATACGATCACAACCCGATCCCCTGTATTGACCAGTCCTTCTGCTTTCAGTCGTTGTTCGGCTTCATAGATGTGCGGATCGGTCTCTCCGATACGCTGCATGATGAACGAACGGACTCCCCAATAAAGCGCCATGCGCCGTGTAATGGCTTCGGCATGAGTGAATGCCAGGATCGGGACGCTCGGTCGTTGCTTGGAGATCAGCCGAACCGTGGTCCCGCTTTCGCTGAACGCCACGATCGCGCTTGCATCGGTTGCCCTCGCCGCAAAAGAGGCGGCGGCACAAATGGATTCTGAGATCGAAAGATGTTCCAAGTCGGCTTGGCGCTTGAGCATGATTCCCGGCTCAACACCTTCTTCCGCCGCGCGAATAATCCGATCCATGACTTGAAGCGCTTCGATCGGATGAGCCCCAATGGCTGTTTCAGCCGAGAGCATCAGGGCGTCCGTGCCGTCGAAGACGGCGTTGGCCACGTCCGACGCTTCCGCTCTCGTCGGACGGATGGTCTGTGTCATCGATTCCAGCATCTGAGTGGCCGTGATGACCAGACGCCGCCGACGATTGGCTTCTATGATGATCCGCTTCTGCAGAAGCGGCACGGCTTCCGGCCCCATCTCCACGCCCAGATCTCCTCGCGCGATCATCACACCGTCCGCCTGCTCCAAGATCTCATCCAACGCAGCCACGGCTTCGGCCCGTTCGATCTTCGCGATGATCGGTGTGTTGCGTCCGTACTCCGCCAGCACAGCTCGTGCGGCGCCGATATCCTGAGGGCCACGTACAAAAGAGAGTGCTATATAATCGACTCCCTGTTCGGTCCCGAAACGGATGTCTTCCCGATCCTTCTCGGTCAGGGTAGGGGCACTGACTTGGGTGTCCGGCAAATTGATGCCCTTGTGCGAGGTAATCGTGCCGCCGGCAAGAACAGTACACTCCACACGATCATCCACAATGCGTTCGGTGATGAGTTCAATAAGTCCGTCATTGATGAGCACTCGCGCTCCTGCTCGGAGATCTCGCGCGAGTGACGAATAGGTAACCGGAATTTCAAGAAAAGAGGGGGGCGCGTCGGGTGATGCATCGCGGTGTCCATGAGACGGCGTCGATGTTCCTAGGTATACGGTCTGACCGGGTCGTACCTCGATTCCTGTCTTCGGAACTTGACCCACTCGGATCCTCGGGCCTTGCAGATCTTGGATAATCGCCACCCCAGATCCGCGCTGTGCGGCCGCGTTTCGGATGGCGGCGATGGCTGTCGCATGAGATTCATGCGTGCCGTGAGAAAAATTCAGTCGGGCGGCATCCATGCCGCTCTCAATCAATCGATGTACAATGGCCGGCGAACTACTCGCCGGCCCGATGGTGCAGACGATTTTGGCCTTTCGCATGCTCATGTGGAAGCGCCTCCACGCTTTCATCCGAAGAGAGGAAGAGAATATCACAGATCTATCCGTCGGATACTCCACGGGACAGGATGATTCCCAACTCCGTTTTCCACTGCCCGGCCGCTTGGAATCGTGCATTTCCTTTTCTTTTGTTCTTCAGCCGGTACAATGACTTCATTGTAAGGATGCTGCAAAATCTCTCTAGCATCGTTCTCGCAAGACACCGCCGCCTCACCATCTCGGCGGCGTTCACAGACGTGCCGTGCCTTATTCGGCACGGCGTGAACCTTCAGTAACGAAAGGAAAGATGAGTGGGGACGCTCATTTCAGTGGCATCCGGCAAGGGCGGGGTTGGTAAGAGCGTGGTTTCGGCCAATCTCGCATTGGCACTGGCGAAGGGCGGGAAGCGGGTCATACTGGCCGATCTCGACGTGGGCGGGGCCGATGCCCACATCATGTTCGGAGAATTGAATCCGTCGGTGACCTTGACGGATTTTTTGAATAAACGAGTCAGCCGGTTGGATGAAGTGGCTATTCCTGTCACCATTCATCCGAACCTCCGGCTCATTGCCGGCACCGGGGATACCCTGGCGACTGCCAACATGGCGTATGCCCGCAAGAAGCGGCTCATGAAACAGTTTCGGGATCTCGCGGTTGACATCGTGGTGATCGACATCGGAGCCGGCACCAATTACCACGCCCTCGATTTTTTCCTGATGGCCGACATTCATGTGGCCGTGGCCACTCCCGAGCCGACGTCTGTCCTGGACCTCTACCGATTCATTAAGTTGGCGGCGATCCGCCGTGTATTGGCCTGCTTTCTTGCACGAAGCCCCCTGTCGGATGTTCTTTCCAACCGAGACTTCATGAGTGTGGAAGAGGTGATGGAGGTTGCGGGTGCCATCGACGCTGATGGGCGTGACGCAGCGGCGGCCATGCTGCAATCGTTTCGACCGGGGCTGATCATCAATCGGGTGTCCGACAGTTCACAGGTCAATGTTTTGTACCTCCGTAAGATTCTCCATCAATACGTCGGCGGCGATCTGATGATGCTCGGCCACATTCCCGAAGACCCGGCCGTAATCCAGGCCGTCCGGAAGTTCCTGCCCGTCATCGAAGCCGCTCCAGAGTGCCCAGCGGCCAAACATCTGTCGGCAATCTCCGCTGTCGTGGGGCAATTAGTTGCGGCGTCTTCAGATAGAAACCCGGAGGAAACGAACCAATCAAAAGAGAAAGAGACAAGAATCCTGTTATCCAATCCGGCATTGGCCCAAGATTCTCACGCCTCTCTTCCTCTGAAGCCGGAGATTCCACCTGCTTCAAGACAGCCTGCTGGCGCGAGTACCATTCAAAGTACCAGCGGACGAGTTGCTTAAGAAGGGAAGGCATAGTCGTACCCCCGCCCGTCATTCAAGGCGCTGTCCGCTGCATACCCTCAGGATTGTCAATCCGTAAGCTCGGAATAATCTTCATTATTCCGGTGCTGCGCTTACCTTTGTCCCTTCTTTCACCGGTGGTTCTATTGTGATGTTCGGACCTTCTACCTTCGGAAGCAATCCTGCTCCTGGCTTCTCCAATAACCGTTCATCATTTTGATTAAAGAGCAGGTTTTGTTTGGAGCGATTATCATCAACGATCGCTGCGTTAGTGAGAGCCTCTTTGTTTTTCATATTGATTTGGCCCGGATCATTGGCCACTGATTGGCCCGTTACAGGGTCCACGGCTTTGCCCATCGGATAGCCGGGGTGTTGGGGTAACATGGCCGGATTAGCGAGCGCCAGAGAAACGGTCAACGACACAAGTGCAGTCACCACGAGCACGATGGCTGAGAGTTTCATGGCGAACCCTCCTGGCTAAGGTGAAAGAAACAACAACGCCCTCGCAAAGCACAAGGCCAGCGAGGGCGTAGACATTGGGGCGGTACTGTCTTGAGGAACGCAGTGGCGATTACCCCGGTTTCATACATACCTCCGGGATGCCTCTCAGCATCGCTCGTAAGGAGGTGAGAGTCAAGGCAGGCGGAATCGGTCTACAATGCGGCTTTATACGAATCAACAGAAACGTTGGGATAGGGCCGCGTGAGAACCGTGACCGGAGATGAACGGAGTATCCGCTACGTATCGACTGCGCGCTGTTAAGAAAGCTGCAATGCAATAGGAAAGGTCACTGCGTAGCCATCGTTTGTTCCCGACGGCTCCAGTATCAATTGATTGCCGCCGTTACGGAAAATGAAATCGTGCTGATTTCGTATTCGACGCCGTCCTTTCGATGAGTAGGGAAGATTCGCATGAATACGATCCGTCAGCTCATCGGGGAAGTACAATTGTGATGTAAATTCGACGCTTCTCCCGGCCACCGGTGCGGGGCGGATCTTAAAATGAATGTGCACCGTTCTGATCGGATACCAGCCCGGATAGATAGTCAGAAAGCGTGCGCTGCCTTCTGCGTCGCTTATTTGATATCCCCGTAAGAACTTCTGGCCCAATGTTTTGAACCCTGGATCACGCACATCCGAGTAAACTCCCATGGCATCGCAATGCCACACGTCGACTTGCGCGTTTGGTATCGGGCGACATTCTCCAGCGTGGAAGCGCATTACCTGAAATGTCAATGCCAACAACGCACCAGGAGTCACTTGCTCATTTGCCGGGTCAGCCCGAATGTCGGACCGATGCAATCGTTCATCGACGAAATAGGGACCCTCCGTTTGCTCTGGACGGACAATGCAGGGGGATCGAAGTGTGCCGGGAACAGCC
The DNA here is from genome assembly GCA_025936075.1 of Nitrospira sp. GTDB lineage: Bacteria > Nitrospirota > Nitrospiria > Nitrospirales > Nitrospiraceae > Nitrospira_D. Next base: position 13,513 of record JAICUC010000008.1, read on the forward strand.
CGTGCCTTGTTGGGCCATCCACCTACCAGCAAACCGGCACCAGCGGCTCCCATCAACGCCAGCGCTTCACGGCGAGATAGAATGTATCCGATTTGCTGATCGTTCTCCCTCATTCAGTCAGGCCTTTTCCCCTTTATTCAAGTAGGCGAGCCATCAAGCATTCAAACTTTACCTACCCCTGAGTCGCGGGTGAACGCTTGGCGGAGGGGGCGGTGGCGATGAGGGTCGGGGAGAAAACGATCTTGGACCGAAATAGTAGGGACGATAGAAACCGGGACCACCCCAATAACTGTACGGGTAGGCACCATATGGATAGAATCCGCCCCAGCCATAGGGTGGATAGTAAGAACCATAGTATAAGCCAGGGTTTCTTGGCCTTTGGGCCGCCAGACTTTTCCAGTCAATAATATGCTTCACTTCGAGGACCGGATAGACGTAATCGCTTTCATCCAGCTGTCTTGTCGCCACCCCTTTCACGGTGCCGATGACCGTAATGGGCGAGCCTTCAGGGAGACTGGCAGGATCGAGAAACGCTTCTCGGACTGCCAAGAACCGCCCTTCGGATCGGAGACGATCTTCCGTCAATCTGCCTTCTTCCCCGGTCGGCCGTTGCAGAACCTCCAGTTCGGTGCCATCCTTCGTTCGTTTCCCTTTGATGACCGTTCCGCCCAGCATGACCGTTCGCCCGACATATTCGCCGGGAGCTTGTTGCAAATCCGCAAAACGTACCGACCTATCGATCTCGTTCTCCAACTCAAGAGGAATGCCGAGCGACTCTGCAGTCCGTTGAACCTGGTGGATGGATTCAGCGCAGGCAGACAAGGCGAGTGATCCACACAGCAGGAAAAAAAACGCGATCATGCGAGACATGTACGGTCTTCTTTCTTAAAAGTGATAGGACAGCCCGCCAAGGATATGCTGCGCCCTGTAATTTCCGCTGAAGCCGCCTAAGTCGCCGAATGCCTGATCGAATTTGAACGTCGCGCCTGTGTACTTGTACTCTCCAAAAACGGCGATTTGGGGTGTGATAAACGCGCGAAGGCCTGCCAGCACATTCCATGCTGGTGCTACATCCGTGTCACTTCGTACGGTCGGCGTGTCTCCGATGTGTGCGATTGCCACGCCTATTCCAGCCCCAATGTATGGTTGAAATGTTCGGCCTGGATATCGAGCAATAAAATTGGCTCCGACTGTGGTCACTCTCATATGGATTCCTGGATCGGTATCCAGCTGCTTAATGTGCGGTGTGGTATTGAAGACTTCCCCCTCGATTCCATACCAACTGTGCCTCGGGAAATACCCAATCTTGCCGCCGTAGGTGATGGAGTTCTTGAGGTCAAAGTCGACAAACGGACCAGGAACTCCGGCCTGAGGTCCTGTTCCCGCAATGCTGTTGATGCGATCGGCAAAGTTCACACCTCCATATCCAGCGACATACATTTCTGCGGAAGCTTGGTGCGGGATACAGTAGACGGAAACTGCTGCCATCAAAAGGCACACCATATATGTAGTGTTCTTTTGCATGTGTGTATTTCCAAAAGACATCTTACCAAAAATTAGATCGTTGCGTACTCTCGAAAGTCGTCGAACCATGCCGACAGCTGGACGTTCGATTGCCCACCATATTTCATAGGCATAGTCGTACCTGGACGAGAATCCGTAAGTAGCCATTGGATTGTTGCCGATATCCGTGGTACATCCTCGGTGTCTTCAAACATCCGTAATGGTTATTCATTCACAGAAGGAGCGATCATGGGACTGATGGATCAATTGGGGCAAGCGGTAGGTGGCATGATGGGAGGCCAGGGGACTCAGAGTTCTCTTTTGCAAGTCTTGGCCGAACTTCTCGGAAAGGACAGCAGCATCGGAGGACTTGCCGGACTTGTCCAGGCGTTTCAGAAGAACGGACTTGGCGAAATTGTGAGTTCGTGGGTGAGCGCAGGACAGAATCTGCCCATAACACCGAGCCAGGTCGAACGAGGACTGGGTGGCGACCTGCTGAGCCAATTAGCGAATCAAGCGGGACTCTCCTCTGGTGCGGCCGGCTCACAGCTGGCCGGCCTTCTTCCTGATCTTGTCGACAAGTTGACACCCAACGGAAAGATTGAAGCAGACGGGCTTGAACGGCTCTTGAAGCTTGTGCAAGGAAGGTGAGTCTCTACGCAACAGAGGATATCCATTGAACATCGATTCCGGCTCGGTGACGCCTCCTTCCGTACAACAGAAATCTCTGACGCGGCCACAGGATCGAGTCGCCGTTCTGGTGACGGTGAGTGTGGTCTTAGTGACCGTAGTCTGGGCGTTTCGAGAGCCTCCTTCGTCTCGGCCTGGGACAGACGAAGCAGCCACCGGTGCTCTCACGCCGGAAAAAATTCCATTGGTCACCGGTGATGAATCACTGGTCGATATGTTTACCAGATCGGGGTGTCCGGTATGCCACATGATTCCGGGGATTCCCGGTGCGACCGGTCATGTCGGACCTCCGTTGGTGCTCGGTACGACCGGCGTGCAGCGGCTCAAGGATCCGGAGTACCGGGGAGCAGCCAAGACGGTGCATGAGTACATCGTGGAATCAGTATTGGAACCTCAGCGATTTGTGGTGCAGGGGTATCCGGCACGCACCATGCCGTCGTGGTATGGCTCCAAACTGAGCGCACTGGCTCTTGAAAAGATTGCGGCGTATCTTGAGCAACAGACGGCAGGGGAGTCGATTCCTTGAGAAGGAAGAGAGACGCTTATCGTTTTCGAAGCGGAGTCACGTTTCCGGAAGAGTTCCCTTGAATTTTAAAGGCATCAGTACTGCCCCCTCCCATCTGCTTATCGAGCAAGGCGTTCACGGCTTCGTCGCCTTTGAGCCCCTCAAGTTTGATTTTTAGACGAAGATTATTCGCGCTATCGGCGTTGATGAGGGCCTGTTCCAACGAGATCTTGTTCGCTTTGTATAACTGAAACAACACGTGGTCGAATGTTTGGCACCCTTCGTCCAGGCCCTGTTCCATCGCTTCTTTCAACGTATCGACCTCCGCTTTTTTGATCAGGTCCTTGATGCGCGGCGTGTCCAGCATGATTTCCAAGGCCGGAACGCGTTTGCCGTCGACCGACGGAATCAATCGCTGTGAGATGATTGCGCGCAAATTCAAAGAAAGTTGCAGGTAGATCTGAGCATGGCGCTCGACGGGGAAGAAGTTCATGATGCGTTCGATTGCCTGGTTGGCGTTGTTGGAGTGCAGCGTTCCGATGCACAGGTGGCCGGTCTCGGCAAAGGTAATCGCCGCTTCCATGGTTTCCGTATCGCGCACCTCACCGATCAGAATCACGTCCGGAGCTTGGCGGAGCGTATTCTTCAGCGCGTTTTGGAAGGTCAAGGTATCGAATCCGACTTCGCGCTGCGTGATGATCGATTTTTTGTGCTGATGAACGAACTCGATCGGATCTTCCACGGTAATGATATGGCCCTGGTGGATGGTATTGCGATGGTCGATCATGGCCGCCAACGACGTCGACTTCCCTGAGCCGGTCGCCCCCACGACCAGCACGAGGCCGCGTTTGGTCATCGCGATATCTTTGATGATCGGGGGAAGCTGCAACTGCTCGACGGTCTGAATGTCCGCTTTGATGTGACGGAAGACCAACCCGACATTGCCTTTCTGCCTGAAGATGTTGACGCGGAACCGACCGAGTTCCTTGTAGTAGAGCGCCAGATTCATCTCCATTTTTTCTTCGAACTCACTCCGCTGTTGACCGCGCATCAAGGCTAATGCCAGTGCTTCAAGCTGTTCGTTGGTGAACGGAGGAGTGTCGGTCGGCTGAGTGGCGCCATGGATGCGGTAGATCGGCGAGGCGTCGACGGTCAAATACAAGTCCGATGCTTCTCGGTCCACCATGACTTTGAGGAGGCTTCGAACATCCATCACATGTGTTCCGTATTGTGTGCTGTTCTAGGCTACACCGGTCATCGGCGCACCGAAAAGATTGGGATTCATGCTGCGGGACTGTGCTTCCGCCTTATGGACGATTCCCCGCGTCGCGAGATCGACCAATGCCATGTCCATCGTTTGCATACCGTCTTTTTGGCTGGCCTGCATGATCCCTGGAATTTGATGCAGCTTGGCTTCCCGGATGAGATTGCGCACGGCCGTCGTCGCCACCATGACTTCGAGCGCGGCAACGCGTCCGCCGGTTTTCTTCTTCAGCAGCGTTTGAGTGATGACGGCTTCCAACGCTTCCGATAGCTGAGTTCTGATTTGCGCCTGCTGTGCCGGCGGGAATGCGTCGATGATGCGATCGATGGTTTTGGGCGCGCTTGAGGTGTGGAGGGTACCGAAGACCAAGTGACCGGTTTCTGCGGCGGTTAATGCCAGCTGAATCGTCTCTAGGTCCCGCATTTCGCCCACCAAGACGATATCCGGGTCTTCGCGAAGCGCCGACTTCAGGGCGTTGGCGAAGGAAAGCGTGTGAACACCGAGTTCTCGTTGATTGACCAAACATTTCTTGGATTTGTGGACAAACTCGATGGGATCCTCGATGGTGATGATGTGACCTTCAAAGGTGTTGTTCAAATAGTCCACCATCGCGGCAAGCGTGGTGGACTTACCGGATCCGGTCGGTCCGGTTACTAAGATCAGTCCCTTTTCCTTATCGCAGAGTTGCCGAAGAATCGGCGGCATGCCGAGTTTTTCCAACGGAAGAATGGTGGTCGGAATATTCCGAAAGACCGCGCCCAGTCCCCGCTGTTGCACGAACACGTTGACGCGAAAACGGGCGATGTCTCCGAGTTCGAAGGAGAAGTCACATTCTCGCTTCTCTTCGAAGTTCTTCCGCTGAGCGTCATTCATCATGTCGTAGATGAGGGCGTGCGTTTCGTCGGGGGTGAGGGGAGGATGGTCGAGTTTCTTCAGATCGCCGTGAATGCGAATCATGGGGGGTTCGCTGGCACTAATGTGGCAGTCGGAGGCGCCTTCCTTTACCGAGAAGGTCAGCAGCTTGGAAATATCCATCGTCCGCGATCCTCAGTGTTATGGGTTGCTCGTGAGGTGAAAAGCTCCTGTGCATCATGCCATAGCAAAGCTCGAAAGCAAGAAAATAGCTGCAAGGCGCGTGTCCGTAAGGAGATTCGATCAGAGAAGGCCGGTCTCACGGCCGGCGCGGTCGAGTGCATGAAGCGCTTCATCGATTTGCTCGGTCGTGTGTTCCGATGTCACGGTGAAGCGTATGCGGCTGGTTCCGTCCGGAACGGTCGGCGGGCGAATCGGGGAAGCGTAGATGCCGTGAATGAGCAGGCGTTCGGCTAATGCGGATGCCGTGGCTGCGTCGCCCACCAGGATCGGCAGAATTGGACTGACGGTCTGGGTCATCCGAAAACCGAGTTTCTGCATTCCATTGAACAGCCGTTGTCGATTCGACCAGAGCCTCATTCGGCGTTCCGGTTCACGCTGAACGACCGCGACCGCCGCCGCGGCGGCCGCCGCGGTCGCGGGAGGAAGCGCGGTTGTGAAGATGAACGAACGGGTCACGTTCACCAAATACTGAATCAAATCATTGGGCCCGACAATGTAGGCTCCATGACTACCCAGTGCTTTACTGAGCGTCCCCATATGAAAGGGAATCCGCTGCTCCAGATCCAATTGCTCGATCGTTCCACGACCGGTCGGCCCCATGATACCGGTCCCATGGGCATCATCGACATACAACCTCGCACCATATCGCTCGGCCAGCGATGCCAGGTCCGACAGAGGGGCGACATCGCCGTCCATGCTGAATAACCCTTCCGTGATGATGAGCGTGGAACGATTCGATCTCCGCCGCCGAAGCAATGACTCCAGATGCGCACAGTCTCGATGGCGGAATATTCGAACATCGGCACGGCTCAATCGACATCCATCAATGAGACTGGCATGACACAATCGATCCGCTAGGATCAGACCTCCCTGCCCGATGAGATGTGGAATGACGCCGATATTTGCTAAATAACCGGCTCCGAACAGAAGCGCGGCTTCCGTCCCTTTAAAATTCGCGAGGGAGGTTTCGAGGCGCGTATGGGGAGGAAGAGTTCCACTGACCAGTCGAGAAGCTCCCGACCCAGTCCCATATTGTTCCGTTGCCTGTATCGCGGCATGGACGACTTCCGGATGGGTCGCAAGTCCCAGGTAATCGTTGGAAGACAGCAAGATGACCTCGCGCCTCTCATAGTGGACAGTCGGCCCGGTGCCTGATTCCAATGGAGACAGCCGACGCATGAGCGATCGGTCCGAGAGTTCTTTGAGCTTGCTTTGAAACATGCTGCTTTGAAATTTGCTCTAGAGCCTAGGCCGTGGCCGTACAGCGAATGTGTTCCGGTTGCATTGACAATGAGAATTCATCCCTAGTATAAGACAAAGATTCTGGCGCAGATAGCCTGACCTCAACCGTGAAGTGATGATTTCTGATGACATACCGAATTAAAGTTCCGCCTCGGACGTTGCCGGTGGATGAAGCTCACCTCGTGAGTGGGCTTGAGCATTGGGTGTTCGGTCTGGCGAACTACCGCTGGTCGATTTTGGTTGGGTTTCTGCTTCTTCTTATGATAGGAGGAGGAACCTGGGGAGCCTTCTGGTATGACGCACAAAATGCCGACAAGGCTCAGGAGTTGGAACGAGAAGCGACCATCCATCTTTTTGCGCGTTCGGCCAATGATCCGCAGAAGGCAGCTACCAATCTGAAGGAAGCGATTGTCCTGTATAAGCAAGTAGTCGATGAATATCCTCGAACTTCGACGGCCCCGCTCGCACAGTTCAGTCTTGGGAATGCCTATCTTCAGTCCAACGACCTCGCCTTAGCGATCGAAGCCTATAACCGATTTATCTCCACGTATGGGTCTCATGTTTCGCTTCTCGGGCTCGTACAGCAAAAATTGGGTTATGCCTATCTGCTCAAAGGAGATCTGGATCAAGCGGCCAAGGCTTATTCGGCGATTCTTGAAATCCCCGATGCGATGAACCGGGATTACGCGCTCTTTGAACTTGCCAGATTGGAAGAGAATCGCTCTAGGCCCGATGAAGCCTTGAGACACTATCAGGATCTGATGAAAACCTTTCCCAATTCTCCTCTGACGAGCGAAGCCGCCATGCGCGTGAAGGTGATCGAAGCCAAGAAAACTCCCGATCCGTCGCCATCTGCAGTAACTCCTGCTCCTTCTTCCAGCCCTTCGAAGCCATCCAAGCCGTAGGTAAAGCTTCTTTGCCTGAGAGAGCAACGGCCTCTCGATCTTTCACGACTGATGTGTTAACGAGCAATCATGAGAAGCTCACCAGCCTTGATGGTTGGACCGGAAAGGTTGTTGCGGCTTTTGAGGGTTTTAATGGGAATACCGAACCTTCGGGAGATCTTTTCAAGCGTGTCGCCTCCCCGAATCCGGTACCAGCGGGCAGAATCGGTCTTGACCTGCCTAGTCTGCCGAACCTGAGTCCGCATGGTAGGAAACTTGTGGGTTGGAACTCGCCCGATCAATTCTAATACCTTAGAACTCGTACCGACTGGAACCTTCAAATGGTAGGCTGTATCGCCGGGAGGCGTTGCATCTCGCCGCAGCTCAGGGTTCAGTAACCGGAGCTCGCTGTACGGAATTCCCGTCACGTTGGCAATTGCGCGGAAGTGCAAGGGGCGAGTCACGACGACTTCCTCAAATTGATGAAGAGGGGCGGGATCTTGATTGAATCCGTATTGGTCGAGATTCTTCGCAATAATGGTCGCAGCCATAATCCGGGGAATGTATTGTTTCGTCTCCAGACGAATGAGCTTCGTTTTTGAAATTTCCGAGAAGGATTCGGCCTGAGTCTTCTGAAGGGCTCGCAGGACCTTCCCTTCTCCCGCATTGTACGCTGCCATCGCCAAGGGCCATGCGCCGAATAAATCATAGAGATCTCGCAGGTACCTCGCCGCGGCGACAGTGGATTTGATCGGGTCGCGCCGCTCGTCGACATACTGATCGATCCGCAACCCGTAGAGTTGCCCGGTCCCTTTCATAAACTGCCATGGACCTGTGGCTTTTGCTCGTGAATAGGCATAAGGGTTGAAGCCGCTCTCAACGAGGGAGAGATTCACAAGATCACTCGGAAGGTCGAACTCCGCAAAAATAGTTTCGACCAGCGGACGATAGCGGCTGAAGCGCAGCAGCCATTGTTCAAACCTATTTCGAATCGAGGTGTTGAAAAAATGAATATGGCTTTGCACAGTCTGATCGATGACGACGGGAATGTTGTACAGCGGACCTTGAGCATCCGCATCCGTCGTGCCGGGAGTGTCCAGAGAGGCATTACCCGATGCCTGTTCAGGTGGCTCTGTCATACTGTCGCTCAATGGGAGGTCAGGAGGAGAAACCGTCTGCTCAGGCTCTAGTTCAGGTTCCAAGGGGACCAGGTTTGAATCAATGCCATCATCTTCTTGTGGCGATTTTGTTTCACCGACAGGATTACTCGGTTCACCAATAGAATTATCCTGGGCCGGACTCTCGAATGGCGACAACAGCACAGCGGCACTCAGTATGGCAGCGATTGTGACCTGAGTCCCCCACAGCCTGGTACACATTGTCTTGGTACACATTGTCATCATGGCTAGCCTCGATCGCATCAAAGACTATCGATCCACTTCCTACTTGTCAAGGAACAGAGTGGGCTAAGGCATTCATAATCTGTCGTACCATGTTGGACGGAGAGAACGGTGCGCGGAGAAGCTGAGACTAAGGTTTTGAGGTGCTCATTGCGCCATCGCGGAGAGGAAAATTCCTGATGCAGTCTTCGTTTACGCCGGTCGATTTCTTGACAGTCTCCCGGCGCAAATGATAGCGTACCGCCTCTCCTAGTGGGTACCCACCGGAATCGCATTGTATTGTAAGGAGGATCGATCAATGTTGAAGCGGTATCTCTTGGCTCCCGGCCCGACACCAGTCCCCCCGGAGGTATTGTTGTCAATGGCTCGTCCGATGATCCATCATCGCGCGCCCGAGTTCGATCCGATATTTGCGGAGGTCCGCGAAGGACTGAAGTGGCTGTTTCAAACGCGGAACGATGTGTTGATGTTGGCTGCATCCGGGACAGGTGGAATGGAAGGCGCCGTTTCAAACTTTTTGTCTCCCGGCGACAAAGCCCTGTATGTCAACGGAGGAAAGTTCGGAGAGCGCTGGGGCAAACTCTGTAAAACCTTCGGAGTACAAGCGAACGAGATCAAGGTCGAGTGGGGACATGCCGTCAATCCGCAACAGGTCGCTGATGCCCTGAAGAAAGATCCTTCGATCAAAGCGGTGTATGTCCAAGCCAGCGAGACGTCGACAGGTGTTTCCCATGATGTCAAGGCACTCGGTGAGATCGTCAAGGGCCATGACAACACAATTTTGGTGGTCGATGCCATTACAGCGCTCGGAGTATTCGACATCAAGACCGATGCATGGGGTTTGGATGTCGTGATCACCGGCTCCCAGAAGGCCCTGATGCTGCCGCCCGGCATGGCGTTTGTCGGTGTCAGCGACATAGCCTGGGCTTTGGCCGACAAGGCCAAAAATGCTGCTTTTTATTTCAACTTCAAAAAGGAACGTGAGAGCCAAATCAAGAATCAGACCGCATTCACTCCGGCCGTTTCTCTGATCATCGGGCTTCAAGAGGTTTTCCGAATAATGAAAGCGGAAGGACTGGAAAAAATGTTTGCACGTCAGGGTCGGTTGGCTCTGGCGATGCGGGAAGGCATCAAGGCCGCAGGAATGGCACTGTTTCCAAAGGAGTCACCCAGTGATGCCTTGACGGCGGTGTGCGCTCCGGATGGGATTGATGGACAGGCCATCTATAAGAATCTCCGTGTGCAATACGGCATGACGGCTGCCGGTGGCCAAGATCACCTGAAGGGAAAGATCTTTCGACTCTCTCATATGGGATATGCGGACTCGTTTGATGTAATCGCCGCCTTGGCAGCGACCGAGATGGTCCTGAAAGGACTCGGGCATCCGGTAAAACTGGGAAGCGGTGTCGGAAAAGCGCAAGAGATTTTACTGGCACAGTAAGCACGGCGAGGATGTATATGGCCGCAGCGGGCATGAAAATTCTGATCAGCGACAGTCTGTCGAAACAGGGTGTCGAGGCGCTCGAGAAGGCGGGATTTACCGTGGTGGTGAAATCCAAAATGCCGAAGGACGAGCTGTTCAAAGAGATCAAGGACGCCGACGGACTGATCGTGCGATCCGGCACCAAGGTAACGGCGGAACTGATCGCTGCAGCGGAGAAACTCAAGGTCGTCGGAAGGGCCGGGTCCGGTTTGGATAATGTCAATACCCCTGCTGCGACCCGTCGCGGCATCGTCGTCATGAACACACCGGGAGGCAACACCGTCACCACTGCCGAACATACGATGTCGATGATCTGTGCGATGAGTCGGCGCATACCCCAAGCCACCGCCTCGGTGAAGGCAGGCAAATGGGAAAAAGACAAATTCATGGGCGTTGAGCTCTACAACAAGGTGCTCGGCATCATCGGCGCCGGACAGATCGGGAGTCACCTGACCAAGATGGCGCAAGGAATCGGCATGAGCGTCGTCGCGTTTGACCCGTACCTTGCCCCAGAGCGGGCCGAGCGAATGGGTGTGACGATGCTGGATCTCGAAGAGCTATTCCGCCGGGCGGACATTATTTCTGTCCATACACCGCTGACGCCGGAGACACGCGGGATCATCAATGCACAGGCCATTGCCAAGATGAAACCCGGCGTGCTCATCGTGAATTGCGCTCGGGGCGGCATCATTAATGAACAGGATTTGTGCGAAGCCTTGAAAACAAAGCGCGTCGTCGCCGCCGCATTCGATGTGTTTGAAGATGAGCCGGTCAAGCCGGATAATCCGCTCCTCGCCTTGGATAATTTCATCTGCACTCCGCATATCGGAGCCCAGACGACGGAGGCTCAGGAAAACGTTGCAATCGGAATTGCGGAACAGATTGTGGACTACTTTACCAAGGGAGTGGCCAAGGGCGCCGTCAATTTTCCGTCGGTCGCACCGGAATTATTGCCACGCTTGCAACCCTTTCTGACGTTGGCCGAGAAGCTCGGTGCGTTTCAAACCCAACTCGTTCAAGGAGGAATCGAACGAGTTACGGTGGAATACAGTGGAGAGGTCGCGACGCTCTCGATCGCTCCCCTAACCATCGCCGTTCTTAAGGGTCTGCTCACTCCTATCATGGAGCACCCGGTGAATTATGTGAATGCCCCCATCGTGGCAAAAGAGCGGGGTGTTGAAGTCAAAGAAATTAAGAGCACGGATGCGGGCGATTTTACCAGCCTGATTCGGGTTCGAGTCGAGGCCGCCAAGATATCACACCAAATCGCCGGAACGCTGTATCACAAGAAAGATGCACGCGTCACGGAGATCAACCAATTTAAAGTGGAAGTTGTACCGGAAGGGCATATGTTATTGATTCACAATGTCGATCGTCCAGGTGTTATCGGTATGGTCGGAAAGGTTCTGGGGGATCAGGGAATCAATATCGTGCGGATGCAGTGTGCCTTGGAGAAGCGGGGAGGAGATGCGTTGTTGATCATCGGTTCCGATACGGAATTCCCGTCTGCGGTCTTGGATCAGATCCGTTCCAGCTCGAATATTCTGTCCGTCAAGGTTGCCAACCTTTCGTAACGATTCTCGCGACCAGTTTATTATGGCCTCTGCTCCTCCGATGCGTAAGACTTCTTCGGGGCAGTTCCCTCTGTTGCGCGAACACTCACTGGTTCCGGTCGGGATGGCTACTATCCTTCCCGAGGCTGCCCGCCATGTTCGGCATCTGGAAACCGAACTGCTGGCGTATTTCGATCGGTTTGGATACGACGAGATCATCCTCCCCACGTTCGAGTATCTCGATGTATTGGCGCCCGGCCTTGAACCAACGCTACTGGAGAATTCCTATAAGATCGTAGACCGGACGAGCGGCCGTATTTTGTTGTTGCGTCCGGACGTCACGGCGCAGATTGCCCGCACGGTGGCGATGGGCATGGTGGGCGCGCACTTTCCGCTGCGTTTATCGTACAGGGCGACCGTCTTCCGGTATGAACCGGAACATGCCGGTCGAGATCGAGAGATCTTTCAAGTAGGCGCCGAGCTGATCGGGGCTGATGATCCGTCCGCCGATACTGAAATCATCATGCTGTTGATCGAGTGCCTACGGCAGATCGGATTGCGCTCGTTCAAGATTTCACTGGGGCATGTGGGATTTTTCAAAGGACTGCTCATTCGTGCGGGACTCTCTACGGAAGGACGGAAGCGGGCTGAGCATGCGGCGGCAAGAAAAGATATACCGAGGCTTCGGGAAATTCTGTTGAAAGAACGAGTCGCTAAAAGGTCGGCTCATGGAATTCTTGAAGCGTTAGAGCTTTGTGGACAAGCTGACGTTCTTTCGAAAGGGCGCGCATTGGCGAAGGATGAGAGGCCGCTGGTTAAAGCACTGGAACGGCTGACGAACGTCTATCAGCAACTTTGCGCGACCGGATTTCAGGAGGATGTCCTGCTGGATCTTGGAGAATTCAGGGGGTTCGACTACTATGATGGTATCGTCTTTGACGTCTTTACCGACGGTATTGGAGTAGAGTTAGGCGGCGGTGGGCGCTACGATCACTTAATCGGACGATTCGGGCGGAATCTTCCGTCGACCGGATTTGCCCTCAGTGTTGACCGGCTATTCCGAGGACTGAATTTTTCCGATACGAAGAAGTCTGTGAGGCCGGAGGTCTTGGTCGTCGCTCCGTTCGCGTTGTCGACGCGAATGATTTTGGTCGCTCAACAACTTCGCCAGGCGGGAATAAGAACGGTTCAACAAGCGGTGGAGCCATCGGGACGGGACTTGATCGGTACAGCGGTCAAGGCCGGTTTGGAAGCAGACATCGATACCGTTATCGTCGTCGGCACGGACAGTCCCAAACTCGATGAGGTCGTTGTCCTCCATCAGGGTGATCGCCGGCGAGGCGCGGGATCGACCGTCCGCGCGCATCTTCGTAAGAGGGCTGTGTCCATTGAAGGTCTCATCGCAAGCCTGCGTGTCGACCTTGAAAGGGTGTTATGAAATCCATCGGGACGGTGGATCTCTCTCAACCGAAACTCCCGCCACAGAACTTGGAGGCGGAGCAGTCGGTGCTCGGCGCCATCCTCCTCGATAATGCTGCTATGCCAAAGGCGATGGAACTGTTGGTGGATGAGGATTTTTATCGGACGGCGCACAAAAAAGTCTACCAAGCCATGCTTGAGCTGTCCGACACCGGAGAAGTGATCGATCAGATCACGCTGACCGAGCGATTGAAATCTCGCGGTGAACTCGAAGCCATCGGAGGCGCGGCCTACCTCGCCGAAATCGTCCAGATCGTTCCCAGTTCCGCCAATATTCGGTATCACTGTAAGATCGTTCGGGACAAGGCGGTGGCCCGTCAGTTGATCAGCACCTCCACCGAAGTGCTGACCAGGGGCTATGAGGGCACCGCTTCAATTGATGACCTGCTTGATTTTGCCGAGCGGTCGGTGTTCAGCATTGCACAAGGCAAACTGGAACGGTCGTTCAGCCCGATCAGTCAGGTCATCAAGGAAAGTCTGGATGTCATCGATAAACTTTCGAAGCGAAAGGAACACGTCACAGGAGTGCCCACAGGATACTACGACCTCGACGATATTACCGCCGGACTTCAGGCCTCGGACTTGGTGGTGGTGGCCGGGCGGCCGAGTATGGGGAAGACCAGCCTCGCCTTGGGGTTTGTGACGCATGCCGCCATTCACGCCAATGCCGTGGTGGGAGTCTTCAGCTTGGAAATGTCCAAGCCGCAGATCGTCCTTCGTATGCTGAGCTCTGAAGCGCGAGTCGATTCCCATGCGCTGAGAACGGGGAAGCTTCAAAAGGAGGATTGGTGGCGCTTGGCGGAGGCGGCCGGCAGATTGGAACAAGCGCCGATCTATATCGACGACACGGGCGGCATTACCGTCCAACAGATGCGAGGCAAAGCCCGCCGGCTCAAGGCAGAGAAAGGGCTTGATCTCCTCATCGTGGATTATCTGCAACTCATGCAAGGACGAAGCGACTCGGAGTCCCGTCAGCAAGAAATCTCCGATATTTCCCGCTCATTAAAGGCCTTGGCGAAGGAACTGAATGTGCCGGTTGTGGCTTTGTCCCAGTTGAGTCGCGCGGTGGAAGCCCGTAAGCCGCCGATCCCCATGCTGGCCGACCTGCGTGAGAGCGGTGCGATCGAACAGGATGCCGATGTGGTCATCTTCATTTACCGAGAAGATGTGTACGACCCGAATTCGGAGCGTAAAGGTATTGCCGACATCATCGTCAGTAAACATCGAAATGGTCCTATTGGGAAAAAGGAATTGTTTTTTCAGGACCGATTCGCCAAATTCGAAAGCCTTGATCTTCGCGAAGCATAGCCGGAGAGTCGTTTGCGCATCGCCTGGACACTCGGTATAATCGTTTCGAACACTCGCCTTGCTCGGGGACCTGAAATAGAATGATGCGGAACACACGAATAGTCCTATACGGTCGGTCGCTCAGACGGAATGGTATGCTCTTGTTGAGAACGATGCTGCTCTCCCTATTCCTCTCCGGTGTCATGGTCGCCTGCGCAGCCTCTTCCCAGCCGAAGACAACGCTTTCTCCGCCTGCCACAGCCGTGCAGCCTCCACCGTCGGCTCCCGAATCGGATGCCACGTACCATTTTATGATGGGGCATCAAGCGGAACTTGCTCAGGATCTGGACGCCGCGTTGAAGGAATATCATGCCGCCCTGAAAGTCGACCCTAAATCCCGCGAGGTCAAATCTCGTTTGGCCGCGCTGTATTTTGCGTTGGGTGATGTGGCGCAAGCGGTGCAGTATGCGGATGAAGTCGGAGAAGGAACGGGACAAGAACCGCAAATGCTGACCCATATGGCCGGCATCTTAGCCAGTGCGGGAAAGCCGGAGCGTGCCTTGGAGTTATTGGACAAAGCCATCGAGCATGATCCGGAAAGAGGAGAATCTTATTTTCCGAAGGGACTCATTCTCCTGAACCAAAAACGAATTGCCGAGGCGGAACAGGTCGTCAAGAAAGGTCTACAATATACCTCGGATTCGCCGATCGGCTACTACTATTTGGGCCGTATTTCGATAGAAGCAGGGAATGCCGAACAGGCTGTAGCCAACTTCGATCGGGCCATCGCTGTGAACCAAGCATTCGAGCCCGCCTATTTGGCGCAGGCGTCAGTCTATGAATCACGCCAAGAGAAGGGCAAGGCCATCGCCATACTCCAAAAATACCTCCAGCAGGTGAATCCGCGGAACCGGGATATTCGCCAACATCTCGTCCAGTTGTATATTGCGAATAAAGATTATGCCGGTGGTCTTGCGGAGCTGGAAAAGTTGCTCGAGGACAATCCCGGAGACCTCGATGCCCAATTACGCATGGCGCTGATTTACGGAGAAAAAAAGGAATTTGCCAAGGCGATCAGCCAATTGACGGAGATCTTAAAGGCCAAACCGGCTGAACTAAAAGTGAGAGATTACCTTGGGTACTTGTACGAAGAAACCAAAGATTTCCCAAAGGCGATGGAAACCTATCGCTATAATATTCATCTGGATCCGAAATTTGCCGACAGTCATGTTCATCTGGGCGTGCTCCTCTATCGCCTCAAACAATTTCCGGAGGCAGTGACTCATCTTGATGAAGCGGTCCGGCTCATGCCGAAACAGCCTGAACCGCACATTGTCTTGGGATTGGCATATTTCCAGAGCGAACAATTTGAAAAGGCGTCACAGGCGTTTGAGGAGGGGATTCGGCACAATCCGAAGAGCGCCGATCTGCATTTCAACCTCGGCACTGCTTACGACAAGCTGAATCGGTTTGACGATGTGGTGCATGCCATGGAAGCCGCGCTCTCCCTCGACCCACATCACGCCGATGCCTTGAACT
>JAICUC010000274.1 GCA_025936075.1 Nitrospira sp.
GAGGATCGGTGATCGGTTGCCGGCAGGTGTAATTCCGACAGATGTACAAAGTCGCCTTACCGGAAACAGCCGGCCTGTTTTGTAAGAGTGGAAGAGAAGATGGTTGCTCAGGAAAACCCGTCGCGATGATGCGATTGGGAAGATAGCGGCGGGCTACCGCTTCACGAAGAACGTGAAGGTCGTTTTGCGTCTCATTGCCCACGATGGCGAGTTCCACCGGTCCTTCCGTAAGAAAATCGACCACGGCCAGACTCTTGGCGAACGCGCGTGGGTAACGGGTTATTTGCCGACCGTAGGCGCGTATGGCTGCGATCGCGGCGCGGCGCCAATCTTCACGATCAAAGTGGAAAGACAGTCGGGCAAGCGCTGAAGCGGCCACAGCGTTGGCGCTGGGCGTGGCTCCATCCATCCCTTCGCGATGTCGGAGAATGAGAGATTCATGGTGCTTTGCGGTCGTGAAAAAGCCGCCTTGTTCCTGGTCCATAAAGTCGGTGATCAGGTACTCTGCCAGCCGCGCCGCCGCGTGGAGGTACGATTCAGTGGAACCGGCTTCATAGAGATCTATCAGTCCTTCGGTCAGGTACGCATAGTCTTCAAGATAGGCATCGAGATGCGCGCGATCGCCGCGTGATGTGCGCAGTAATCGGCCGTCCGGCTTGGCATGGCTGCGTAGCAGAAAATCGGCTGTCCGTTGGGCGCTGTCAAGGTAGTCGGCATGTCCGAACACTCGGGCTGCCTCGGCCATGGCCGACAGCATCATGCCGTTCCATGCCGTGATCACCTTGTCATCCAGTCCGGGATGGACGCGATGTCGGCGCGCTTCGTACAAGAGAGGTGTCGCACGGGACGCGAGCTCCATCAACTGGTCCGTCGTCAGATTCAACTGCCTGGCTACATCATCGAGAGGGCGCAGCCGATTGGGGATGCTTGTGTGTTCCCAATTGCCCGACTCTGTGATGTCGTACAGGGCGCAGAAACGTCGCGCCTCCTCATCATGTTTGAGAACGTTTCGCACTTCGGCCGGAGTCCAAACAAAGAACTTTCCTTCGACACCTTCAGAGTCGGCATCCGTCGATGAGTAGAATCCGCCTTCCGGTCCCGTCATTTCGCGGCGCACATAGTCGAGCACCTCGGTGGCCACCTGTCGATAGAGAGGTTTCTCGGTGACTTGATAGGCTTCGACATACACACGCGCCAGGAGCGCGTTGTCATACAGCATTTTTTCAAAATGCGGCACCAGCCATCGCGCATCGGTCGAATAGCGGGCAAAACCACCACCGATGTGGTCGTAGATTCCTCCGGCAGCCATCATGTCGAGAGTCTTGGTCACCATCGTGAGTGTGTGGGGAGCCCCCGAGCGTCGGTGGCTCCGGAGTAAGAACGACAATCCCATGGCCGGGGGAAACTTGGGTGCTGTTCCGAATCCACCGTGGGTTTCGTCGAAATCGTCCTTGAACTGGATGACTGCTTCGTCAATCACCGCGTCGCTGATGGAAATAGGGGAAGGGAGCTGTTTCAAGCCTTGTAACCGGGCCGTCAGCTCCTTGGCTTGCTCCCGGACTTCCGATGGACGTGCATCCCAATAGTCGGCGATCTTCTTCAGGACGGCGCCGAAGCCGGGCCGTCCCCATCGGTCTTCAGGAGGGAAATACGTGCCCGCGAAAAACGGCTCTTGAGCGGGCGTCAGGAACACCGTCATCGGCCAACCGCCTTGACCATGATTCATCGTGACTGTGGCTGCCATATAGATTTCGTCGAGATCGGGCCGTTCTTCCCGGTCGACCTTAATACAGATAAACCACCGGTTCATGATCTCCGCAATCGCCTCGTTTTCAAAAGACTCGCGTTCCATGACATGGCACCAGTGGCAGGCGGAATAGCCGATCGAAAGCAAGATGGGCCGATTTTTTTCCTTGGCCAGGTACAGGGCTTCCAGTCCCCAGGGGTACCAGTCTACGGGGTTGTAGGCGTGTTGCAGCAAATAAGGGCTGGTCTCGTGGACAAGACGATTGGGACGGCGGTCAGTCTGAGAAGCACTCATGATTTTTTTGACGGTATCATCCATGAACGGAGAGGGTCAACTCAAGAGATTGACGTCAAAGGCGAACCGGCAAGTCTTTTGTTGCGATGCCGAGCACAACAGAGTCCGTGTTATTGATGGAGCTGTCCGACGTCGACCGTGCGATACGGCATCCGCAGAAAGCGAAGACGCATACGGTCGAGATACAGGTATACGACGGGCGTCGTATAGAGGGTCAGCAACTGACTCACGAGCAAGCCGCCTACGATGGCGATGCCGAGCGGTTGGCGCAATTCCGATCCCACACCCGATCCCAGAGCCAGTGGCAGTGCGCCGAACAGGGCCGCCATCGTCGTCATCATGATCGGCCGGAAGCGCAACAAGCAGGCCTCATAGATGGCGTCTTCCGACCGTTTGCCGTCTCTGCGTTCGGCAACCAAAGCAAAATCGATCATCATAATCGCATTCTTTTTCACGATGCCGATGAGCAGAATGATGCCGATGAGCGCAATCATGCTCAATTCCGTCTTGAAGAGGAGCAGCGCGAGCAGGGCGCCGACGCCGGCGGACGGAAGCGTAGAGAGAATCGTCAGCGGATGGATATAGCTCTCGTATAAAATGCCCAACACAATGTAGACCGTCAGGAGCGCGGCAAGAATCAGCAAGGGTTGATTTTCAACCGATGCTTGAAACGCCCTGGCTGTCCCCTGAAAACTGCCTTGAATACCGGCCGGCAGTCCAATCTCCCGCATCGACTTCTCGATGGCCTCCACCGCCTCGCTCAGCGATACACCAGGCGTCATATTGAAGGACAGCGTGACGCCGGGAAATTGTCCCTGATGATTGACCAGCAGCAGCGTATTCGTCGATTCGTAATGCGCCACCGCGCTCAGCGGCACTTGCGCTCCCGTCGGCGACCGCACGTAGATGTCATGGAGCGTGGCAGGGTCCTGCCAGTATTGCGGAGCAACTTCCATCACGACGTGATACTGGTTGAGAGGCGTATAGAGAATGGAAACCTGACGCTGGCCGAACGCATCGTAGAGCGTATCATCGATGAGCTGTGGGCTCAGTCCGAGTCGCGAGGCCGTGTTGCGATCGAAGACGACCAGAGACTGGATTCCTTTGTCCTGCTGGTCGCTGTTGACGTCGTCAATTTCCGGTAGCCGGCGCAACTGCCGTTCGACTCGCGGTACCCAGGTATTCAGTTCGGCGAGATCCACGCTTTGAAGGGTGTATTGGTATTGCGCGCTGCTCGCCCGGCCTCCGATGCGCAAATCCTGTATGGCCTGCAGGACCGTCGGGGCACCCGGCACCTCGGCGAGCTTGGGCCGGAGCCGTGCAATGACCTGATCCACGCTCAGTTGCCGTTCGTGAAGCGGTTTCAATGAAATGTACATGCGGCCTGAATTCGTGTTACCGGTGCCGCCGCTGAATCCCGTCACCGTTTCTACCGCCGGATCGCTCTTGATGATATCCACAACCTGGGTGAGCTTCTGCCGCATGGCTTGGAACGAAATGTCCTGCGCCGCCTGAATGTTCCCGAACATGCGACCGGTGTCCTGCTGCGGAAAAAACCCTTTGGGGACGACGGTGTACAGGTACACGCTGAGCACCATCGTTGTGAGCGTCAGCGTGAGCATGCTGCGCGGATGACGCAACACCCAGGACAGGCTGCGAGCGTATCCTCCGCGCATGTCTTCGAAGAACCGTTCGGCGAGTCGATACCACGTCCCGTGTGCGTGGCCCCCGTGGGATCCCAATATTCTGGCGCACATCATAGCCGTCGTCGTGAGGGAGACCACCAGCGAGACCAGAATCGCCACGGACAGGGTGACGGCGAATTCCCGGAATAGTCGGCCCATCATGCCGCCCATGAAAAGAATCGGCAGAAAGACCGCAACCAACGACAGCGTCATCGACAAAACGGTGAACGTAATTTCACGGGCGCCGCGCAAAGCCGCTTCCAGCGGTGCCATGCCTTGCTCACGATACCGGCTGATGTTTTCAAGGACGACGATCGCATCGTCGACGACAAAGCCGGTCGCAATGGTCAGTGCCATCAACGACAGATTGTCCAGGCTGTAGTCGAGCAGGTACATCACGCCGAACGTACTGATCAACGACACCGGCACGGCGACACAGGGAATGAGCGTCGCCCGAACGTCCCGGAGAAAGAGGAAGACGACCAGAATCACGAGGAACACGGAGATCGCGAGTGTCCGCTCGACGTCGTGCAGCGACGCACGAATCGCAGGAGTCCGGTCGCCCACTACCGAGAGTGTCATGCTGCCGGGGATCGAGGCTTCCAATTGGGGCAAGATCGCTCGCACACGATCGACGGTCTCGATGATGTTCGCCCCTGGTTGCCGGTTGATAATAATGAGCACCGCCGGCGTCCCATTGACCACACCCATCGTCCGGAGATCTTCGACCGAATGTTCCACCGTTGCGACGTCCGATAAGTGGACGGCTCGCCCGTCCCAATAGCTCACAATCAAGGGGAGATAATCCTCGACGCTGTGCAGTTGATCGTTCGTCCTGATCTCCCACGTGCGTGTCCCATCGCTGAGCTGGCCCTTCGGGCGATTCACGTTTGTTCGGCTCAGCATCTGCCGGACATCGCCTAAGCCGATCCCGTACTTGTTCAGCGCCGTGGGGTTCACATCCACACGGATTGCGGGCAACGATCCTCCTCCCACATAGACCTGCCCCACGCCTTCGATCTGCGACAATTTCTGTTGAAGGAGGCTGGAGGCGACGTCGTACATACGGCCACGGCTTACGATGTCTGAAGTCAAGGACAGAATGAGAATCGGCGCGTCGGCCGGATTGATCTTGCGATACATGGGTCTGCTGGGGAGATTGGCCGGGAGATCTCCGCTGGCTGCCATGATCGCGGCTTGAACATCCCGCGCCGCGCCGTCGATGTCGCGGCTCAGTTCGAATTGCAAGGTGATGCCGGAA
>JAICUC010000284.1 GCA_025936075.1 Nitrospira sp.
ATGTGGAGGCCGGAGAAACCCTGGTGCTCCTGGGTCGTAGCGGCTCGGGCAAGACTACCGCCTTGAAAATGGTGAACGGGTTGCTCCTGCCGAGTGCCGGCGAAGTCTCGATCGAGGGTATCTCCACTATCGCCTGGGACTTGATCAGGCTGAGGCGTCGGATCGGGTACGTGATTCAGGATACAGGCCTCTTTCCGCATTTCACTGTGGCCGCCAATGTCGGACTGGTTCCGCGGTTGGAAGGTTGGTCAGCCCGCGATATCGAAGGGCGGGTCGAGTATTTGCTGAGTCAGATCGGGCTTCCCTCGGCGCAGTTCGCCGCACGCTATCCACGGGAGTTGTCCGGCGGTCAACGCCAGCGGGTGGGAGTCGCCCGCGCGCTGGCGGCAGACCCTCCCATGCTGCTGATGGACGAACCCTTTGGCGCGCTTGATCCCGTGACACGTGTGGAATTGCAGCAACAGTTCCTCGACCTGCGCCACACACTCGGCAAGACGGCACTGCTCGTCACCCACGATGTTCGGGAAGCGTTGCTGCTCGGCACTCGCATCGGAGTGCTGCACAACGGTCGATTGGTGTTTCTTGGCGGGCGCTCCGAGTTCCTCAAGGCTCACGAGGAAGAAGTGCGGGCCTTTCACACGTGCCTGGAGGAAAAGTGGAGGGGCACAATCTGATGTCTTCCGGGTTGGGACGGGAAATCCTCGATTT
The DNA here is from genome assembly GCA_025936075.1 of Nitrospira sp. Lineage (GTDB taxonomy): Bacteria > Nitrospirota > Nitrospiria > Nitrospirales > Nitrospiraceae > Nitrospira_D. The sequence continues at coordinate 709 of JAICUC010000284.1, forward strand.
GACGTTCGAACACCTGTTCCTGGTGAGCCTCTCCATGGGGATTGCCGCCGCAGTCGCCGTTCCTGCCGGCATTCTGCTCACCCGGCGCGCGTTCCTTCAACGATGGGTGCTGGGATTTGCGAACGTCATGCAGACCGTGCCGAGTCTGGCGCTCTTTGGATTTCTGATTCCCCTTCCGCTCCTCGGCGGCATCGGTACACACACGGCGATTGTCGCGCTCGCGCTGTATGCGCTCTTGCCGATCCTGCGCAATACGCTCACCGGGATCCTGAATGTGGACCCGGCGGTTCGTGAGTCGGCGATCGCCATGGGTATGACGGGGCGGCAGCTTCTCTGGGAGGTCGAGCTCCCGCTGGCGACGAGGACGATTCTGGCGGGCCTGCGGATCGCCACTGTGACGACAATCGGGACGGCGACAATTGCCGCGGCCATCGGCGGCGGCGGGCTGGGGGTATTTATTTTTCGCGGCCTGGCATCCGTCGATACGACGCTGCTGCTGGCCGGTGCAATTCCGGCTGCCTTGATCGCGATGGCGGCGGATCGAGGACTCGAATGGGTCGAAGAAAAATTGTCGCCTGTGTGATCGTTGGGCTGTGGGCGGCAGGCATCGCCGGCTGCACAAAGGAACACCCGATCACAGTCGGTTCGAAGAATTTCACCGAGCAAGTCGTGCTCGGTGAGATAGTGGCGCAGCATCTGGAACATCGCCTTGGCCGTCACGTCGATCGGAAACTGAACTTGGGCGGGACTATGTTGGCGCATCAAGCGCTCCTGCGCGGAGAGATTGACCTGTATCCCGAATACGCCGGGACCGCGCTGACGACGATCTTAAAGTTAGCACCCACCAGGGATCCGGCTGAGGCCATCGCGCTCGTCCGAAGCGAATATCAGGCGCGATTCGGTCTGGAATGGATGGATCCGTTGGGCTTCAATAACACGTTCGCGATGGTGATCCGCGGCGAAGATGCTCGGAAACTCAAGATGGCAACGTTGAGCGACGCGGCTCGCTATACTCCCGGTTGGAACCTGGGCGTGGGGTATGAATTCCAGCAGCGACCGGATGGACTGACGGGTTTACTGAAGACCTATCATCTTCCCCTCCGGGGATCGCCGAAGACCATGGATCTCGGCTTGCTGTACAAGGCACTCCGGCAGAGGCAGGTCAGCATGGTGGCCGGGAATGCGACCGACGGCCAGTTGTCGGTTCTGGATGCAGTGGTTCTGCAGGATGATCAGCGGTATTTCCCTCCGTACGACTGCGGCTTGGTCGTGCGTGCCGGGACGCTGAAAGACAATCCTCCCTTGCGGGAAGCCCTCGTCGAACTGGCCGGACGATTGACCGACCCGACCATGCGCAAGTTGAACTATCAGATAGACGGCGAACATCGCGCAGTACGGGACGTGGCGGAGCAGTTCTTACGGGAAGCCGGCCTGCGTGGTTAATCGGCGGTCAACAGATTCTCGGCAAAGGCCCACTCTGCATCGATCCATTGGCCCTCGCAGTGAAATCCCGTCCGTCGAGCCAGCGCAGGAATATCCTCGACGCGGAACTTGTAGCAGGCTTCCGTCCAAATCGTTTCCCCTTCTCGGAAAGTACAGGTGAAGTCCGCAGCCGGAATCGATACGGTTTGGTTCCTGGTCGATCGGAGATGCATTTCAATCCGACGCTTCTTTTCCTCATAACGGACGTCATGTTCGAAGTTCCGTAGGATAAAGTCTCCTCCAAGCTCGCGATTGATCCTAGCGAGTAGATTCAGATTGAAGGCGGCGGTAACCCCCGTCGGGTCATCGTAGGCCGACAGCATCTCACCGACCGATTTCTCCGCGTCGGTACCCAGAAGCAGTGCGTCGCCGGGCTTCAAGTACCGGCGAATGTCGCGCAGAAAATTCTCTGCTGCCGGAGGATCAAAATTGCCGATGCTGCTTCCAAGGAACAAGACCAGAAGGGTTTGATCCGGCCGACGGCGGGACGCTGCTTCCTGAAGTCCTTCCAGATACGAGCTTTCCAACCCGACCATGCTGACCGAGCCAAGATTTCCGAGTTCTTGGCGGCACTTCAGAAGAGCTGCCGCCGAAACATCGATGGGAAAATACGTTACCGGCTCCCGATCCGCGAGTGCTTCCAAGAGCCAGCGAGTCTTTCGGCCGCTGCCGCTTCCCAGCTCAACCACGGCCACAGGGGGGGGAAGACGTTCGATCATGGCTGCGGCATGGCGGCGAAGGAGTCGCAGCTCGGCACGTGTCAACCCATATTCCGGCAGCAAGGTGATCGCTTCGAACAGCGCCGTGCCCAGCTCATCGTACAGATACATAGAAGGGAGTTCGCGTTGGCCGACCTTTCCGAGGCTGTCGCTCACGGCTTCGGCGAACTCACGGAGCACGCCGGTATGCACAGTGTGTACGCGCATCATGTTAATCCTCCACGCACCGAAATCCGGCATAGACGTAGGGGAAGTTGGGCCGGAACCAGTTGCGAAACGATCGGCGCAGCAATCGGGCGTCCGTCCGCGCGGATGCACCCTTGAGCACATAATGTTCGCCATCGAAGAAACGAGCCGAATAACCGGGATAAAACGGGAACGGCTGGAAGCCGGGAAACGGATGGAAGACTGTCGACGTCCACTCCCATCCGTTGCCGACCAATTGGGAGATTCCGAATGCGCTGTCTCCAAGCGGGGTCGCGGTCACGGGGACAGGATCCCATCGGTTCCCGTCAAAGTTTCCGAGCCGGCTATCCGGCCGGCCATCGCCCCATGGATAGAGCCGTTCTCCTTCACCGTCCACCGTCCCATATGCAGCCCGATGAAACTCCACTTCGGTCGGCAATCTCTTTCCGGTCCAGGCTGCAAAGGCGGACGCCTCTTCATGGGTGACGTAGACAGGCCAATCCCATGGCAGCGGGGTCTCTCCCCACATGCCTCGCCAGCGCCACTGGCCCTCGTGCCACCTCCACAAGTGCGGCGGCTTGGCGCCGGCGCGAACGAATTCAAGATAATCCCCGTTCGTGACCTTGTACTTGCTCATGGCAAATGCCGCGACCGGCACCTTACAACTCCCGAACTCGTTGTCCCATCCGAATTGATCGCGTGCTTGACCCAACGTGACCGTACCGCCGGGAATTTCCGTCATCGCGTGAATGGGAGAGGGGCTCGGCGGGAGGGGCGCTGCCAACGGGATATTTTTTTGATTGATCGAAAGAGCATGGAGGAGATAGGCAAAGGTCTCGGCATGCATCAGCCGATGCTCCAGTGCAACAGCGAGGATCTGCTCCGATATGTGGGTCGAGACATCATCGAGGATCTTCCGGACGCGGAGATTGTATTGTTGGACCTCCGCGGCTTCGGGCCAATCCGAGCGCTCGTCCTGTTGCGTTTGCCCCGGCATCGGATCAATCCCGAACGCAAAGAGTCGGTCGAATTCCGGGCGGAATGACGGAACCGCTGCCGATTGACCCATGAGATTCCAGTCAAAGGCATCGAGATGGCCGAGATAGAAAATGATCCGGTGGCGCTCGGGAACCGGTCGTTCATAAAAGGCCTCGGGCCGAACCAGCTCGAATAGGGCATCGGTACCTGCGCGAGCTCGAGCGAGCATTTGCGTGAGATGAGTCGTCATGGTCGTCTTCACGATCCCGCCTTCCCTCTAACCAATACTTGTGGCAGTCTGACATCTCCTAATGCCGTAAACAACTAGCGGCGTCCCGGGCTGCTTGCTGTGGTGACCGTTGGGGGATGGGAGTACGGCTGCTCTATCCCCATCGATGATCAAAAGATTACAGAGTTTCAGAAGGCAGACCAACCTCGATATGGTCGAGAAGCGCACGCCTGCTCAAGAGACCATGCGCTGAATGGACGGTCAGTTCTCCGCTTCAGCCAAGTGGTAAACAACCGGCAGAATATTCATGGGTTGCTCGCAGCGCTGTAGAGCCATCGCAGCATTCCCAATGTTCTGTTTCTGCTAGGAATATTAGTTTGGAATC
>JAICUC010000195.1 GCA_025936075.1 Nitrospira sp.
GAGCCAAGGCTTCGATAATTGTTTGCTCCGGCCCATTGCCGGCAATGACCAGGCTTCCGGCTGTTTGAGCCAAGGTATCGGCATGGGAAACACAAAGGGCCAGTCCGACGAACATCCCGGTGACGAACCGTCCCACGGTCATCGAATGGCCTGTTCCCACAGGAGATCGCGACCGAGCTGGTATTTGTATTGGGTGCTCAAGAGGTAGATCCTTCTATCGACATAGGCTCTGATTCTGAGGTAACGTGCGGCGGCGGCATGTTGGGTCTGATATTCAGCGGCGGCAACTTGGCGAAGCGCCGCATCCGTTCCTCAGTCATGGCTTTGGCTTTCAGCTCGGTGAAGCCGGGTTTGCGATCGCCGATGATATTGGACGAAAACGAAGACATGAGTCGGGTTGCCTCGCGGGCACGACAAAATGGACATTCCGTGTCTTCGACCCTGGCATACACGGACTGACTGGCCTCGAATTGTTTCTCGCACTGTCCACAGCGGTACTCGTAGAGGGGCATGGAATTGAATCCTTTCTGTGTCGCTATTGCAGAGAGATTATGCGGAACATAGTTCGGGACTTGACAAGGCGACCTCTCCCAAGCGATCTTGACCGGTCTGCAACGATACGTTTATTCTAGCAACATACGCAACTAAACTACCAGCTTCATAGGAGGGTTTCGATGCCAGTGCTGATTCGACGGTACAAAGGCAATAACGGCATAATGCAGGAAGAACGAATCGACGACGACAACCGAATCGAGCGCTATATGAAGCTCTTCGAAAAGGACGACGTCAAGAAGTTAGGGACCGGTGTGAAGGTCTTTATTGAGAAGGATGAGTGGCAACTCCTCCCATGAATCGGTAAGGGGTATTGGTAAAGGGGCAATAGTGAAGGGACAGGGGTGACCCGCAATCGTTTCTCATAGCTTCTTTACGACGTCCGTTCACCCCTGACCGATCTGCCATGATTTACTGGATCCACATTGCACGCGGGATTGACCGTGTAACCCTCCATCGAGACCGGTGTTCAGAGGTTCCATCCACCGCGACCTCCAGCGATTTCTGGGAGGGAGGATGGTTTGACTATCCGGACAAGGAACGGGCGCTTCGTGCCATGGAACAGGCTGGAGTCGATCGGCAACGGATGTGCCCACTGTGCAAACCCTAGAAATAGGAAGTGCCGAGTGCTCGGTGCTGAGGCTTTAGGTTGGGTTCACTCAGAACGCAACGCTCAGCACCCAGCACTTTTCCCCCATGCCGCGACTTGCCCTTCTACTGACCACGGTCATTTGGGGTGCCACATTTCCCGCGACAAAAGCAGCGCTTGAGCCGATCCCCCCACTTTCCTTCTTGTTGCTCAGATTCTTCCTAGGTACGCTGCTGGTGCTTCTGTGGTTTGTGATGTGCCGCCGTCGGCTGCACCATGATCGTGCCCTATTGGGGGCGAGCGCGCTCACGACCGTCTTCCTCTTTCTCGGGTACCTGTTGCAAACCGTCGGGCTCAACCATACGAGTGCTTCCAATTCGGCCTTTCTGACCGCATTGTACGTGATCTTTGTGCCGATGATTCTCATGCGGATCGACAGGCGGGTGGTGTTGGCGACGGCGATTGCAGTGGTTGGGCTCTGGCTATTGGTTAAACCCGACACCTCAATGAATCTGGGAGATGTCATGACGCTGGGATGCGCCGTGGCATTCGCCGGACATATCATTTGTCTTGAGCGGTTCACCAGGCAGGTCGATGCTCCGTCGCTATTGGTGTGGCAAATGATGGCGATGACGGTATTGTTTCTGCCGGCTCCATGGTGGGAAGACACGACTCAGAGCGACTTTTTGCCGACGACTGTCTTGCTGATCGGGCTTGGCGTGACGGGGGTTCTGGCCACGCTGGCATTTGCCGTCCAGATGTGGGCTCAGCGGCTGGTGCCTGCTCAACAGGTGGCGTTATTGTTTGCGTCCGAACCGGTCTACGCGGCCTGGTTGTCCTGGTACTTTCTTGGGGAGACGCTGGATGTGCAGGGATGGATCGGAAGCGCGCTCATCTTATTGGCGGTGATGATCGGCGCGTTCGGCGGCTAATCGTTCTCAGAGGGAGGAATTCTATGGCGCAGAAGTTCGGCAATGGACGGTGGGTGCATGAAGGATTTTTGGATAATCGCATCGATGGAACGGTGGTGGGGCAGGTTGTCTTTGCCGTGATCGGGCCGGTGGATTTTTATTTGCGCGGTAATTTCAAGCCGGATATCGCAGGAGAGGTGATTCGATTCCGCAACAGCCGGTTTGAAGATGACGACATGGCCGGACAAATCATCGGCGACATGGCGAATCCGCAGGTCGGAACGGTGAATCTCATTTCGCTGGATCCACACCCGAACCTTGAACCGCATCCTTACGTCGAGTGGTTTACGCTCAGAAAGGATCACTATCGCTTCGAGCTTGGTCCAGGTGATGCGTGGGTGCTGTCCGATGAGGAGCGGAAAGCGATCGATGGGGAAAGTCGACGAATCAGAGAGACCTTGGCCGATCGCATAATCGATCGACCAAGATCTGACGATGATTCAGAGTGGGTCTAAGGAGGGGTCAACTCAAGTTGCGATGGAGGTGTTGGAAGTTCCGTTGCTTTTACAGCTGCTTCAATCTTCTTTTTGAGGACGCTACGGTCTGCATCATGCTTGGTTTTTCCCTCACGCACATACCCGGGGACACCACGGATATCCCACACGAGTCCCATCCATTCAAGCCCCTTCAGACAGTAGTAGGTCATATCGATTTCCCACCAATAGAAGCCCTGCCTTGTCGCCGCTGGATAATAATGGTGGTTATTGTGCCACCCTTCTCCCATCGTAATGAGGGCCAGGAAGAAGTTGTTTCGGCTATCGTCACCGGTCTCGTACCGTTGTGAGCCATAGACGTGGGACAAGGAATTGATGGTGCAGGTTCCATGAAACAGCGCCACGGTCGAGATGAAAAATCCCCAAATCAGCATCTGAGGGCCGTTCGTGCCAAGCTCTGGTGCGTAGGCTTCCAGCAGCTTGCCGAAGCCGAACATTCCGAACCCGGTCACGGTGGGAACGAGGACATCAAATCGGTCGAGAAACCGCAGCTCAGGAAACTTCGCGAAATCGGCAATCCCTTTGAGGCGCGGAGCATAATGCGTTTGCGACATGACCCAGCCCATGTGCGACCAGAGAAATCCCCCTTGACGCGGGGAGTGCACATCGTCCGGCGTGTCGGATGCGATGTGGTGATGACGATGATGGCCCGCCCACCATAAGGGTCCACGTTGCGCGCAGGCGCTGCCTAACAACGCAAAGAGAAATTGGACGGTGCGCGAGGTCTTGAACGTGCGATGTGAGAAGTACCGATGGTACCATCCGGTAATCGCAAACATGCGGATGTAATAGAAGGCGACCGCCACGGCGACAGCGGTCCAACTCCATCCTACCCACAATACTCCCAAACACATCAGATGCACGGCAATAAAGGGGACACTCCGAACCCAGTCTACCTTGGGAGGCCCTTCCACTTTCGTGTGTTCAAGGCCTGCCCAGGAGTCAAACCAGCGAAGAAACGAATACCAAAAGTTCTGGGCTTTGGTCGGGCTCATCGTTTGCACATCGGACATACAATTCTCCTCTAGGTCGGGGGATCGGCAACGTCACTGTGGCGGGAGACAGGGAGCCGGGGTCCCGATTAAGCTGATTGCTCGTGCAGAAATAGGCTGGGTCATCATTATACAGAGAACATCAGGAAAGTGAAATCTGATTTTTTGAGTGGTCTCCGCGGAGCTTGATTATACCGGACGAGCGTTCGCTGTCTATTCATTTAGACAAGTCTCCACAATAGAGTGGACGTCCGCTGCCTGTTTGACAGGGCCCCGGTGCGTCTCTAGAATGCCGCTACGATGAACGACCGATTCCTCCGAGCCTGTCGCCGCGAACCCGTCGATTGCACGCCCGTGTGGTTTATGCGTCAGGCGGGACGCTACATGTCCGAGTATCGGACATTGCGCGCAAAACATTCGATCCTCGACATGTGCAAGACACCTGAGCTTGCAGCTGAGGTGACTCTCCAGCCGATTGACCGATTTCCATTAGATGCCGCCATTATTTTTGCCGACATCCTGCTGCCATTGGAACCAATGGGGATCAGTCTTGAGTTTGCCGCAGGGGAGGGACCCGTCATTCACAATCCGGTTCGCGACCGAGCTGCGGTGGATCGACTGAAAGTGATTGACGGTGACGAACTGGAGTATGTGGCTGAGGCCATCCGCCATGCTCGACGTGCCCTCGACGGACGAGTACCGTTGATCGGGTTTGCCGGTGCGCCGTTCACGCTCGCGAGCTACGCCATTGAGGGCGGAGGGTCCCGCAATTATCTGCACACCAAGCAGATGATGTATGGCGACCCTACTGCTTGGCATCGTCTCATGGATAAGTTTGCGCAGGTGCTCACGGGGTACCTCCGGCGACAGATCCGGGCGGGAGCTCAGGCCATTCAACTCTTCGATAGTTGGGTCGGCTGTCTCTCGGCGGGTGACTATGCCGAATATGTGATGCCGCACGTCCAGCGGATTTTCGATGGACTCAAGCGGGAAGGTGTGCCGATGATTCATTTCGGCACCGGTACCACGGCCATTCTGCGGCAGATGCGTGAGGCAGGCGGGGATGTCATTGGAATCGACTGGCGGGTTCACCTGGATGAGGCGTGGACCATGGTCGGGCATGATCGCGCCGTGCAGGGCAACATGGATCCGCTCGTGCTGTTTGCGCCGCTCCACGAAATCGAGCGCCGCGTGGAAGATATCTTGCAACGAGCCGGTAGACGTCCCGGACACATCTTCAACCTCGGTCACGGCATCCTGCCTACGACACCGGTCGAACACGTGGCCGCGACGATCGACATGGTGCACAAGCTCAGCCAGCGGTAGGAATGTAAGCTTTAAGTTGTGAGTGTTGAATTTTGAGTGTGAACTCCACACTAAAAATTGTTTGACGAATTATGGGTGAGTCGAAGCGCTCCACCGCGGTCCTCTTGATGGCCATGGGCGGACCCGATTGTCTGGAGAACGTCGAGCCGTTTTTGCGCGATGTTCGAGGAGGCCGACCGACACCTCCGGCGCTCGTGGACGAAATTCGTGAGCGATACCGAGTCACCGGTGGGAAATCACCGGCTGTCTCCATTACGCAGGAGGTCGCGAAGAAACTTGAGCGGCAATTGAATGTAGCGGCTCACAGACGCTACAAGGTGTACGTCGGTTTGCGGCATTGGCATCCTTTCATCAAAGAAACATACGCCGAACTATTGAAAGAATCACCGGAACAGATCATCGGGGTCTGTATGGCTCCCCAACAATCCTCTCTGAGTACGGGAGCCTATCGGAGAAAAGTCGAAGAAGCCCGTGCCGAGTGTGGAGATCGGACCGATGTGACATATGTCGGCAGTTGGAACCGGCATCCTCGATTGATTGCTGCTCTCGCGGATAATATTCGGCTAGGACTTCTCACGTTTCCATCCGACGTGCGAGCAACGGTGGCGGTGCTGTTTACAGCGCATAGTCTGCCTGAGCGGATCATAGCCATGAAGGATCCCTATCCTGACGAAGTAAAAGGTACGGTCGAAGAGGTGACACAACTTCTTAGCAATCAACCGATCTACTTTGCCTATCAAAGTCAGGGGCGATCAAACGAACCATGGCTGGGACCCACCGTGGAATCAATGTTGGAAACCATTCAGCTGGCTGGACACCGGCATGTGCTGGTGGCGCCCATTGGATTCCTCTGTGACCATGTGGAAACTCTCTTTGATATCGATATAGAACTGAAGCAATTGGCTGCCAACAAGGGCATGCGCCTTGAGCGTATCGCCATGCTGAATGACTCGCCTGCACTCATCGAGACGTTGCTCGATGTCTTGACGACACACGAATCCTCTTTCTGCATTCAGTCGTGACTCGACCACGTACAGTCGTGATAGTGGGTGGGGGCATTTCCGGCCTGGCCACAGCTTTCTCACTCCAAGAAAAGGCGACGAAGGCCGGTCTTCCCATTCGCTGCACGATCCTCGAATCCGACACATCCTGGGGGGGAAAGATCGTCACTCACCGGGTCGGCGAGATGGTGACTGAAGCCGGACCGGACTCCTTCCTTTCCCAAAAACAGGCCGCCCTCGATCTGTGCGTGAAGCTCGGCCTTGCCGATCAACTCGTCAATACCAATGAAACAGGCAAGAAGGCCTGTGTTCTGTATAAGGGACAACTGCACGATTTACCCGAAGGACTGCTCTCCTTTGTTCCGAAACAACTGGGGTCCTTCTTTCGGAGTGGTCTGCTCACCTGGACGGGGTTGGCGCGCATGGGGCTGGAGATCGCTGTTCCGCCAGGCCCCTCCACGGACGATGAATCCTTGGCGGCCTTTCTTCGCCGTCGGTTTGGAGTACAAGCGTTTGAGCGGGTTTTGGAACCGCTGATGGCCGGAATTTACGCGGGAAATGCCGAGCACATGAGCCTACGAGCCACGTTCCCGCGGTTTTTTGAGTTGGAGCAACAGCATGGCAGCATCGTTCGCGGCATGATGGCCGAGAAGAAAGCTGCCTTGCAGCTTTCAACTGTTCAACCACGACGGACGATGTTCGTCAGTTTAAAGAACGGCCTCGGCGATTTGGTGACCGCCTTGACGAATCGGCTGTCGCAGCAGGGGGTCGAGCTCCGCGTGGGTACTCGAGTCGAGGCTCTCAGGGTGAGGTCACATGAGCTCGGCCGCTGGATGTACGATCTTATTTTGCAAGATGGATCGGCGCTTTCCGCTGACGGCGTCGTTCTTGCCACACCGGCGTATGCATCTGCAGAGCTGTTGCGTCCATTGACGCCGATAGCCGGTGGACTCCTGGACATGATTCCCTATGTGTCGACTGCCACCGTTGCGATGGCGTTTCC
>JAICUC010000164.1 GCA_025936075.1 Nitrospira sp.
AGTGCCGATTCCAGCTCAGGGATTCTTGATAGTTGCTGCACGAGTTGCTCTGCCGCCGCCCGTTCAGCGTGCAGAGCGGACTCCAAGTCTGCAATTCGACCGGAAGCTTTTTGCCAGTTTACGGCTTCCTGTCTATAGGTGTCGACCGCATCCTGTTCCGCCTTCAGTGCCGATTCCAATTCAGGGATCCTTGTTACTTGTTGCTCTGCTTTGACGAGTTTCTCATGAAGATCGTTGGCACGTTTGCGTTCGGTTTCCAACAGCGCTTCGCTTTCCTTGGCTCTGGCGAGCTGCTCAGTGGACTCAGACAGTCGTTTACTCAACTCTTCACAGCGAACTCGATTTTCCCGTAATTGCTCTTCAACCTCCCTGAGTGTTCCGGCCTCCTGGCTCAGACTCAGTGGCGGTTGGTCCGACATCTTTATCGTTTTCTCAGCGGGAGCTGCCGCAAGGTCGGCAGTAGGCCCATCGACAACGGCCGGTGCCGGTTCCTGCCGTTTTGCGATTAACTCGAGGACTCGGTCTTTTAGGGACGTACCCTGAAATGGCTTTTTCAATACCCCATCTGCTCGACAGGAGTCGGCCTGTCTGGTCACTTCATCGTTCACAATTCCGGAGATGAGCAATACGGGCGTCCCTGCAAGAGTCGGATTTCCGCGGATAAACGCACAGACTTCATACCCGCTCTTGTCCGGCATGATGACGTCGGACACAACAACGTCCGGCCGTTCTTTTTCCAGATAGGCCAATGCTTCTTCTCCGTTTGCCGCGAGAGTGACGCCGAGGCCGGCCTCGGTCAATAGTCGCTCTGCCACTTTGCGAACTGCGATGCTGTCATCGGCTATCAGGATCTTCGGCATGCCCGCACCTTTCGCCCATTCTGAAAACACGGGAATCGTCACACAGTCGACCCAAGTCGTGATACCGAGAGAATTGGGATCTCATCTAGGCCATTGGTATAACTGCCTTCGGCCGGCAAATCCTTGTTTTGGTATGGCTGAATCGTGGCAGGATCAAAGGTATGAAGAATCGGAATCTCCTCATCAATGCATATCGCCATTTCTCCGAAGGGATGTTTCACCCTCAGACACAAGGGACTACTCCCTTGTACGGTAAGCCGGAGGAACGCGGCCAGATCGAAAACCGAAAGCACAGTCTGTCCATGACGAACGAGCCCTGTGACAAAAGAGGTTCGACCAGCGACTGGGATAGATTCATTCCACAGAGAAATACCCGACACATCAACTGTCTTCACTGCCAGTCGCCTTCCTCCCACCGAAAACACCAACAGCGGCCATGATTGATGTGTTGTTTCCCGCTGATACTTGTGACCGGCTCTCAGCATATCCGATTGCCTTCCACCGAAATCTTCTGAGCTATCACGCCCCCCTGCTCTCTCAGCCGGACCCCTCCTCATTGAGAACCCACGTTGCATTCAGCACCAACGCAATGCTTTTTGCGAATAGGATCATGCCTTGATACCAGTGTCGTTCCGGTCCACGGAACTGCATGGGAAGCGGCAGGACTTGAGACAGTGAGAGTTCAAGAAGTCCCTCCACCGTGGTGACTCGGACGCTCCCACGCATTTCTCGTTTAGAAAGCAACACGATACGTGTGTTTGCCCCACCCCGATCATTCGGTAAGCTCAATCGATCGGCCAGATTGATGGCTCCATACATAATGCCGTGAATCATTGGATCCTTATCGTTTCCCGCCTCTTCGAAAGTCAACAACCCACATATAGATTCGGCATCCAATGCCAGATACCGTCCGCCCAATGTCACGATGAGAAATCGTGATGGAGAAGCCGGCGACGGAGTTTCCATCGGTTCTCGGATGTCCATGCCTAAGCTAGGCCTTCCTTCCCATTCTCTGTAACAAGTCACATTTCGTCAATTGATACGAGTATTTCCGCAAGGTTACTTGCGCAGCGTCGGAGCCTGGCCAAGCCACCGTTCAACCTCATGCAGCAACAACCGTTCTTCTACCGGCTTGGGAATGTATGAATTGGCACCGAGGCTCAGCGCCATTTGCCGATGCTTGTCGCGAGCCCTCGTCGTCATGACAACCACCGGTGTGTGTCTGGTTTCGGGACGACTTCTAAGAGCTTGAATAACTTCGAATCCGTTAAGCTTCGGCATCTCGAGATCGGTGAGGATCATTCGATAATTAGTCGTCGATGCTTTTCGGAGTCCATCTTCCCCATCAACTGCCGTATCGAACGGATATCCCGCCGACTCCAACATTCTTCCAATGAATTTCCGAATGCTTAAGGAATCGTCTATCAAAAGCAGGCGCGCTTCTTGTGGCGTATTCGACAACGGCTCTTCTTCTGGTAAGGACTGTTTCCGAAGTGGTGTGGTTTTGGAAAAGAGAATGGGAGCAGCCGATTCCTTTGTTTCTCTAGACGTCAAACGGCTTGGATCAATAACAAGCACTACCCGTCCTTCCGGATCAATGGTCGCTCCTCCGAAAAACGAATGTTCCAACGGTTTCAGTGGTCCGAGCGGCTTAATGACGATTTCTTGGCGGCCCAACAGCTCGTCGACCGCTAACCCTATCGGCGCACCAGCGGTCCGAACGATCACGACCGGCATGGTCCAGTCCACGCTCCCTGGTTTTCGATGAAGGATGTGATAGAGCGATTGCAATTCAACAACTTGTTCGTCGATCTGTAAGAGCTGACGATCACCTTCTTTTCGCACGGAAGATAGCGTCGGCTTCGAAACTTCTTGAATGCTCAGGAATGGAATCGCATATTTCTCGGTACCCACCCGCACGAGCAACGCGGTCGCGATGAGAAGGGTGAGAGGGAGGTTCAAAGTAAATTTTGTGCCGACACCGAACTCAGATTCCACGTCGATATGGCCGTTCATGCCCTCGATGACTCGCTTGACCACGTCTAGTCCTACGCCGCGACCTGCGTGATCGCCTATCTTGTCGGCTGTGGAAAAACCAGGCATGAAAATCAATCGAAGGAGGTCTGCATCCGACATCGTTTGTATCTGGTGTGAGGGCGCGAGTCCCATCTTGCCGGCTTTGCCTCGTATTTTCTCCAAATCCAACCCAGCTCCATCATCTTCCACCTCGATGATGACCGAATTCCCCCGATGAGCCGCATGGAGATAGACTGTTCCTACGGCCGGTTTACCCTTCGCGATTCGGTCGGCCGTCGGCTCGATACCGTGATAGACAGCGTTTCTAACCAAATGCACCAATGGCTCCACCAATCGTTCTACGACTCCGGTATCGACTTCCGTCTGCTCGCCCGATGTGACCAAGGACACTTCCTTATTTAAGGCTCGGGCGCTCTCTCTGACCGCTCGACGATACCTCGTGAACGGTGTCCCGATCGGAACCATGCGGGCACGGGCGATTTCGTCTCGCATCAATAATGTCAGGTGTTGGAGATGATTCATCTCGTCATGAGATCGTTTGATGGACACATCCAGCTGCGACATCGATTCACTGATATCGGCGGTGACTTCCCCGATGCGCCGAGCCAGAATATTGAAATCGTCGTACTTATCCAGCTCAAGACTTCCAAAATCAGCGAATACGGGAAGCCCTTGACTCGCCGGTGTGGTCGAGCTGCTCGATGTGTCCTGATAGTTAAAGGTATGTTTGTCTGCAAAGGATTGGACGGAGTCCACTAAGCGACTTTTGAATATCAATACTTGCTGTGACAGTTGCTCCAGGATTCGCAGTCGCTGTTCCAATCTGCCGCGTCCGATGACGAGTTCTCCTATGAGGTTCATCAGCCGCTCGAGCCGTGCATAACTGACACGGATGACCTCGCGTTCCTCTCGCAATTTCTCACCTTGAACTCTGTCCTCCTGGGCGCGAGGCTCATCGTTTGCTGTCCGTTCTACAGTCGCTGAACCGGTGTTGTCATCCTGTTGATGTACGGGCGTCGCCTCGTCTGCGACGCTCTGATCCAATTGTCTCAGTTCGGCACGCGCGGCGTCGAATCGTTGCTTCGTGTCGTCCATCTTGCTGAGGTCTCTTCGCATGAGTACTCGCACAACATCGATGGAGCGAAGCATAAGATCCGTATGCCCGCGTAATACGCTGAGGCTACCGTCACGCACTGCTCCCATGAAGTCTTCGACGTGATGGATGAGGTCGCCGATTGACTGAAATCCAACGGTGTAGGCGGAGCCCTTCAAGGTGTGGGCGCTTCTAAACAACTGATTGATCAGTTCCTTGTTTTGTGGATCTTTGTCCAATCGAAGGAGATTGGCTTCCAACAGCTCCAGATACTCCTGTGCTTCAGGGATAAAGTAGGAGAGCACTTCCGGATCCAAATCCGGAATCAAATACCCCTCGAATAAGTCCGCGGGCCGCGCTTCTCCGCTGACAATGGGCGTATGCTGGACAGAATTCGAGCTATCCGTATCGAGGTCGTGAGCTGGGGTCGACGGTGCAGGGGAAACGGTTGTACCTTCAACCATTTCGGTGAGACGATTGAGAAGAATTGATATATCATGCCGGAGTTGCTGTTTATCTGCCGGCTCATGCCGGAGAATGAGCCGGATCAATTCAGCTGCCTTCGCAAGCCCGCCAAGAAGGTCATCGCAGATGGGACGACGATGTTCATGAACAGTTGCCACACAATTTTCCATGGGATGAGCGATATCTCCGATGACTTGAAATCCTACGGTATAAGCTGACCCCTTCAATGTATGCGCCGCACGAAAGAGCCGGTAGATCGAGTCTGCATCATCCCGCTTGTCTTTGAGGATACGAAGCAACTCGTCAATGGTGTCGAGATATTCCTCAGCTTCAGGGATGAAATAGGATAAGACCTCAGCATCGATCACTGGGGCCAGGTAGTCTTCATTGATTGTTGGCATAGAAGATGTGGATGCTGTCGTATCGCCTGTTTCTTCTTCTCGATGTTTTATCGATATCCAACAGCGTTCTACGACCTCTGCATCCTCAACGCCGCTCTGTCCGATAGCTCGAACGACTACCCGAAGGCTTTGCGTAATGTTCCGCATCGAGCCTACCGCTCGATCCCATTCAGCCGCAGGAATCGGCGTCGCTTGTTCAAGTAGCGTCTCCAAGTACTCAGCCAGCTGAGCGACTCCGCTGTAGCCGTATAGGGCAGCCGCTCCACAAATACGGTGGGCGACAATATATTGGTCGGCAAGTTCTTGGGGAGAAGGAACAGCACCGTCGGCAGGATGCAATGCCTTGGTCAAGACATCCAACCCATCCGATGCTTCAAGGACAAAAATGCTGATGAGATTTTGCCTGTCGAACTCCGAGCTCATCGGTCCCTCGTTACACCGGAAGGCTTTCCATGCTCAGCGGATGAGGGAAATTCTCAGGCCAGCTTGAACTGTGATACCGACGTAGTCAGACCTTCAGCCAACGTCACCATGTCCTCTACCGTCGCCCGCGCCGAATCAGTGGCCTTTTGCGTCGCCACGGCACCTCCGGTAAAGTTCTTGATTGAGCGTCCGACCTGATCGGTTGAAACCGTTTGGGTAGCCGCCGATGCCGCAATGCTGTGGGCGAGTTCTGCAGACCGCTGAGCGATCTTCGAAATTTCTTTAAATACATCGCCTGTACGCAAGGCCGAGGCCGACCCGGCCTCGACCGCCTGAGTTTCATGCTCCATCGCAACGACCGCATGTTGCGTTTCGCTCTGGATAACTTTCACGAGGTCCGCGATTTCTCGGGTCGCCTGCGTCGAGCTCTCCGCAAGCTTTCGCACTTGATCGGCAACCACGGCGAAGCGTGCTCCTGCCTCACCGGCACCGGCTGCTTCAATAGCAGCGTTGAGCGCCAAAAGGTTGGTTTGATTGGCGATATCCCGAATGGCCGATACGATTTGTGAAATTTCCAATGAACGGTCACCGAGCGCCTTGATCTGTTTCGACATACGTTGGACTGCCAATTGGATGCGCTGCATATCCTGAACAGTTTCTTGCACGGCGAGCCGACCGTTTTCAGTGGCCTGCAAGACTTCGCGGGCTGCTTCGGATGAGGCTCCTGCCGTCTCCGTCACTTGGCGCATCGATGATGCCAGCTGTTCGACCGCGCCGAGTGCCTTGATCGATTCGTCGGCTTGATGTCTCGCGGTTCCGGCCATTTGTCCAGCATTGTCCCTCAGCTTGCTCGCCGAGGTATTGACGCGTTCCGCCGCCTGGCGCACTTGTTTCATCAACTGCGAAAATCGCTGAATCATGAGATTAAATCCGTCAGCCAGATTTCCAAACATATCGGCCGTCACTTCACCGCGCTTGGTCAAATCTCCTTTCCCGACATCGGATACCAACACAAGAAATTGCACGAGTTGTTTTTGCATCCTGTCCCGCTCTTCTTCCGTCGAGACCAGAGTCGTGATTCGGTCCAACATGACGTTGAACGCCTTGGCCATATGACCGACTTCATCGTCGCTCTCCAATTTTGCGCGGGCCCGCAAATTTCCTGCGGCAGCCTGTGTCGCAACGTCGGCCACATGAATGATGTCCCTTACGATGCTGTGCGCGAGGAAATAGCCAATGGCGATCGCCAGGAGGAGTGCCGCAACTGCTCCACCGAGCATCACCTTGGTAAGGTATACGGCCATGCGTTGCCCGCTGTCATTCAATTCGCTCGCCAAGTCTCGAATGAGCTGCGCGATCCATTGGAAGCGCCATATCGATCGTCCGTGCCACAACGTCACTTCAGTTGACAGCACCGTCGTAGCCCATTCCCTCATCGACTGTCTCTGTTCATCCGTGAGCGAAGGGTCGAAGCTATCGTTTAACGCTCCCACTGCGCTTTCAGCCGATGCGAAGTATTCTCTCAACGCAAAAAGGAGAACGTCCAACTCTTGTCCGTCACGACGGCCATCCACTGTTTCGTGCGTGGCGGAGGTTCGATACGTCTCAAGGGGCGTCAGGGTGCGTCTTTTCAATTCGGCGAGGGGAATGATGGCCTCGTCGAAATCACTTTTTTGTCTCTGGTCCGCCACGCTCAATAACGCATTGTGATAAAGACTGAGATTAGTGCTGCTCACCGCGACGTGCGACACTCCCACCGTTGATTCGTCATAGATGGAACTCAGCTGGCCCTGCAGCCGGCTGAGGCCCATCAAACCGATCAGACCGATCGCCAGCATGCCGACAATGATGACGGAAAACCCTATAAGGATCTTATGCAGGGCCTTCAGATTTTTAAACCATGCACGAGGCGACCAGTTCCATGTCTCCCTAACCTTCGCCATGATTGTCCTCCTGCTCACTGCTCATGATAGGGCTTACCTTTGTTGATTCAATCATCAAATATAACGTTATGGATTTTGATCATCGGTCGTCCTTTCTATGGACGCCAACAGTCGCGACATTTCTAATATGGCGCTGGGTTTCTTGTCGGTTTTGATAAACCCAGAAAACAGGGGGAGGTTTTCGGTTGCAGTGCGAACCGAGGTGGCCACTAGATCGTCAGATGGAATCGTGTGAATTTCCGGTACATCTTCGACTAGGATACCGACTCGTTGAATCCCATGACGAACAACCACCGCATATTTCGGAAGGACGGAAACGGATACGCCCAACATTGCCCTCACATCCGCAAGAGGAATAATGGTTCCACGTAGATTGGTGACACCGACCAACACAACAGGCATCCCTGGTACAGGCGTGATCGACTCCGGTACGAAGAC
>JAICUC010000379.1 GCA_025936075.1 Nitrospira sp.
AATCTCAAATTGTAGACAAGAGAATGTGATTACGCCCTGGCTAGTACGAGCGCTGCGGCGGCCAGGTGCTCTACGCCAGTCTTTTATTCCGGGGGGTGGGGGTCCGGCGGTCGCGAAAATAGGTGCCAAAGGTGCCGAGGATGCTTCCGGCCACGGATTTTGATCGACATGCCCCAGACTTCAATCGATCAATCCTACTATCGGCCAACTCGAGCCGCCATGGCGAAGTGGAAAAAATAACGGTCGAGGGAGGCTAAGTCGCTGCCGTACGTGTTCCCTCCGAACATCGCATCGCAGAGCAACTCGCGCGCGCGGGTCAGTTCTTTCCGCTGGCCTTTCCACCGCTCGTCCGCAATCGTCAAGTCCAGCAGTTCCACGGCACGGTCGAAGGCCTGTCGTAGCGTTGCAGTATCTTCAATGCTAACGAGCAGCGCATGCTATGTCATGCAGGTGACGCAGTTCAGCCCACTTATCGCCGGCAAGGAAGTTTGGCGTTCAAGCCGGTACCAACGAACCTTTGACCCGCCGGACCTTGATTCTTGCTGCATGTTTTTCCGCCTGCGCGAGATCATAAGCAGCCTGCATCCGCAACCATGTCTCGGCGCCGCCGCCAAATGCTTTCTCCAGTCGGATCGCCATTTCTGCTGAAATCCCGGCCTTGCCGCTCACCAGATTATTCATGGCCTGCCGTGTGACACCGAGCACCTTCGCTCCTTCCGCTACAGAGAGCCCCAGGGGTTCGAGGCAGTCATATCGAACCGAGAGTCCCGGATGAGGGAGATTTTTCATGCGCATGGTTGTTTCTCCTAATGATAGCCAATGAGGTCTACATCGTATGCACTGCCGTTCTCGAATCGGAAGATGATCCGCCAGTTGCCGGACACGGTCACGGACCAGAATCCGTCCAGCTTTCCCTTCAAGGGATGAAGCCTGTAACCCGGGAGTCCCATGTCTTGTACCGTCATGGCTTCGTTCAGCCTCGCCAAGATTCGTGCGATCTTATCGACCTGTGAAGGGGGCAGCTTGCGGCGGTCATCCTCCTCGAAGAACCACGCAAGTCCCTTATGCCTGAAATCTTTGATCACGCTGAAATATCTTGCGCCGGCTCGGTCTTTCTGTCAAGCATGGCTTGACACATGCTGAATACCATTTCTTGCTCCTTCTGCCCTCAGAATACATTTCTTCTGTAAGTTTGACTTCTGTACCGGCCACGGATTTGATCGGCATGCTTCAGGCGCCAATGTAGCCTCTCCCTCTTTTCCTCCTTCTTTCCTGGTTTCCTGCTCTAGGAATGTTGCGAGGTGCGTTGATGACGAATCAGTGTTTGACTGTAGGAGGCCTTTTCAAAAGCTCGTTGGATTCGTATGGTGATGAAAGACGATCGACAGCTAGTTCAGACCCGGATGTTTCTGTTTGCCGAAGCGTTGGCATTCACCGTGGCAGCACTCATCCATGCCGGTTTGCCGGCCGAAGAGTATGGACGTCGCGATGCCATCGTCTTCGAAAGCGTGCTGGCAGGCATCCTATTCCTGGGATATTCTCTGACTCAGTACAATAACTCTTGGACAGGGCGTATCGGTATCGTGGTCCAGGGAATCGCTCTGCTTGGAACGGTAATCGGCCGCTTCAGTATTATCGCAGGTGCCGGTCCCGCGATACTCTTCGATCTCGTTTTTTACCGCGCGATCACCTTCATCTTGCTCTGGGGTTTGACCGTGACGATCATTGCGCCGACTTTCAGTGTCTTGAATTTTACCCGCCGAGGGGAAGGCGACAAAGCCCACGAGTAGTCGTTTTGGTGGACCATGTTTCCCCTCGTTGATTCGCACAAGCCAGCTGCCTCGGCTCTTCAATTGTTCCGTCGCATCGCTCCGAGACGAGGAAAAGAATTCCGACCTTGCCCCGGTTTCATCAACACCAAGGGTTCACTGTGCCACTGTGCAAACTCAAATGGGCTCGGATTACTGTTCTCCACAGTTTGAGGGTGGCGTCAGCATGAATGAGCGCCTAGGCCCTGGAGGATTGATCATCGCATCGCATGCGATTGCCGAATTCAAGCTTAGCAGTCCGCAGATGAGCATAAATGGCCGGATGCGGAATCAATGAATCCCAGTGCCATGGGGAGATGATGCTGGTTCAGCACCAAATGGAGCCCGACGATCCGGGCGGTTTTTCCCAACGCCGTCTGATCTCTTTCTCCACTTTCCACCTTTTCCAAGTCCGGCTATAATACTCCCCATGGAATCCACCAAATACATTTATTGGCAGGATCGAGCCAGTGGCTCGGCTACTTACAAGACCATCCTGACTACTGGACGCAAGGGGAATCGCTCGAAGACTTGCAAGTCCACCTTCGCGATCTGTACCAGGACTTACCAGGTGGAGTTCCGCTCTGGAAGTGAGGTCATCGTATGAGCAAAGTTGAAGCGATTGAACAGCAAATCGAGAAGCTTTCCGCGGACGAACTCGCTGCATTTCGTCGATGGTATGCCGCATTTGATGCCGAGAACTGGGATCGTCAGTTTGAGGCTGATGTGAAAGCGGGGAGACTCGACGCTCTCGCCGATCAAGCGCTTCGTGCCCATACCACCGGTCAGACAAAGCCGCTTTGATTCATCACGCATCACCGGACTTTTGGACCTGCTACAACGCATTGCCTGCTTCAATACGCGATCAAGCTGATCGTGCCTACGATCTCCTCAAAGTGAATCCCAAACATCCGTCGTTACATCTAAAGCAAGTGGGCCGATTTTGGTCTGTGCGAGTCGGACTACAGTATCGCGCCGTGGGGGTTCACGCAGTAGATGGAATTGTTTGGTTTTGGATTGGAACTCATGCTGAATATGACAAGTTGATAAATTAGCGGCTCAGTCTTCCCACATTTATCTCCAATTGAGATCCAATACCCCGCCTTGACCTAGGCGCACTTCCGTGACTAATCTATGCCTCTTTCGCCTCTGTTCGCGCTTCAATAGAGTGTCACGTTCGTTGTTTTACCTATAAACGTTCACGAATCCCGTTCCTTCAGACATTTGATGCGATGAACATTTTCCTATGGACAATCGTCCTTCTCCTGGTCGTACTGCTGATTGGATTCTTGCTGTACCTGCTCTTTCCCCGCACATATCAGTCTGCCGATTCTGTCGCCACTTCCTATGATGACTGGACGAATGACGGCATTCTCGAGTTCTACTGGGGCGAACATATTCATCTGGGGCACTATGGCTCTCCACCCCGCAAAAAGGAGTTTCTCAAAGCCAAGTCGGA
>JAICUC010000389.1 GCA_025936075.1 Nitrospira sp.
CTACTCACATTAACCCTCGGACTTGGCGTCCTATTGGGAGCCAGCGGGTGTATCACGATGCCCGGGTCCGCAGGAGCGAAGGTCCATGATGTCACGTTCACGGCGACCGAGTCGGAAATTGTCATTGACGGTACCGGCACGAAGTACAAGGCCTGGACCTTTAACGGCCAAATGCCCGGTCCGGTCGTCCGGGTGACGGAAGGCGATACGGTAAACTTCACGCTCATCAATCCTCCGACGAACGCCAACGGCCATTCGATGGACTTTCATGCGGCGGAAATCGACTTCTTGAAGAATTACCGCGAGATCAGGCCTGGCGAGACAATCAAGTATACCTTCGTGGCCAAGAAGCCCGGCGTGTTCTTCTATCATTGCGGAGCCCCGCCCATGATCCAGCACGTTGGCCGCGGCATGTTCGGCGCGATCATCGTCGATCCTAAGGACGCCAGTGCGTGGCCCAAAGCTGATCGGGAATTCGTCCTGGTGCAATCCGAGCTGTGGAAGAACCCGGACAACGTGCAGGCGATGTTCGATCGGAAATTCGACCACACCATCTTCAACGGAGGCGTCTTCAAATACCACCCATTCTTCCCGGGATCGGAGCCGTTGGAAGTCAAGGTCGGCGAGCGTGTGCGAATTTACTTTGTGAATGCCGGCCCGAATGAGTTCTCCTCTCTTCATACAATCGCCGAAATCTGGGACAACGTCTACGAAAGCGGTAATCCGGCCAACAAATTTTCCGGGGTCCAGACCTATGTAGTCGGTCCGGGCAGCGCAGCCACATTCGATATGATCGTTGATGAACCGGGAGCCTATCCTATCGTGACCCACTCCTTAACGGGAGCCTTGCGAGGCGCGATTGCCGTGGTGGTCGCCAACCAGAACCCCAAGAAGTATGACAGTTTGATGCCACTGACACCCTGGAATCCTTAATCACTACGCGTGGGACGGACGTCATATAGTTTTCTTATTCACACAAAAAAGGAGCAGACCATATGAGGTTTTCTAAACAGATCGTGACGGTTGCCATTGCGGTGGCAGCCACCTGGACATTGAGCAGTGTGACATCCTTTGCCGCTGAGCGGTCGCTCTATGAACGGCTGGGCGGGGTAGGAGCCATCCAAGCCGTCGTCACCAAGTTCATCGGCAATGTGGGAGCAGATAAGCGCATCAATGGCTATTTCAAGAACGCTGATCTCAAGCAACTCAATAAGCACTTGGTCGATCAAGTGTGCCAGGCGAGCGGCGGCCCTTGCACCTACTCAGGCCGAGATATGAAGACGACGCACAAAGGCATGAAGGTCACAACGGCTGCCTTCAATGCCCTAGTGGAGGACCTGGTCAGTGCGCTGGATACCTTCAACGTCGGGAAGCAAGAAAAGGACGAACTGCTCGCCGTCCTCGGACCGATGAAAAAAGACATCGTCGAAGTTCCCTGATGACGCCACTGCGTGACGTGCAATAGTGCTCACTGCACGTCCCACAGGAGTCTTTTGCGGGCCGGGGCTTTTAAGAAAGCCCCGGCCCGCGACATCTTCGTGTGAATGCTCGAAGCCAGCCTCCGACCTTACTTCGATCTAGTCACTTTCCACGAGACATGAGCACTCCACTGAGAGCGATATCGTGTTATCATATCTTTCGTTATTTGCGCCCCCGAACGCGCGGCGCGAATAGCCATCTGGCCGTAACACAGTGGTCATTACAAGGAGGAATCATGAGAGGGAAGCGTTTAGCCATGATAGCGTGCAGCTTGGTCGCCGTTGCCGTGTGGAGTACGGCCGGATGGGCCGCTCCAGAGTCTGATCCATTGAAGCCGCGTGTGCCGGACGCCGAACGTGGCGACGTACGGAAAATGAAAAGTCCGCTGACCGTGACACCCGACATAATCGCCAAAGGCAAGGAACTCTATGAAGGCAAGGGGACCTGCGTCAACTGTCATGGCATGACTGGACAAGGCGACGGGGCCGGTGGCATGCTGCTATCGCCAGGCCCTCGAAACTTCACGAACTGCAAGTTCCACAAGAAGCGGAACGACGGAGAACTGCATTGGATCATCAAGAACGGAAGTCCCGGCACTGGTATGCCAGCCCTGATAAAGGGAGGCGTCATCACAGAGGAAGAAGCCTGGATGACCATCGCCTACGAGCGAACATTTTGTAAGGACACCGAATAACTTCTAAAGAATATAAGATTCGCTCATTGACAGCGGGCTGCCAGTCGATGCTCTCGATTTGGCAGCTCGCTTCGTATCACGTCATTTGCCGTCCTTGTCCCACTATTTTCCAATATTTTTCCAACATTCTTTTCGGTGAGTGCGTTCCATGAAAAGAATCTGATTGCCACAGGCTCTTCTGTTCGCCTCAATACAAGCCTCTCCCGCTTTCCCCTTCCTTTCCTCATGCAAGAGGTGTAGGGTATTGACGATTTCGCTGGTTCGGCTGGAGGCTATAGGGGCTCCGATGAACCTTCAGACGCTTCTCCTTATATCCAAGGATTCCGAACTCCGGCAACTTGTCGAAGCTGCCGCTCCTCAAACCCAGATCCACGCGACAAACAGAGTTTCAGAAGGACTCTCCCTCTGCTCGGAGATTTCCCCCGATTTGATCATCGGCGAAGGCAATCCCCACACATTGGCTCCCCTGCTGGAATATGCCTCTCAATCGCCTGAATCCCCGCCTTTGCTCGCCATCGGAGAACGCCATTCCGTCAGAGACGCCGTCGAGATCATGCGCGCCGGTGCCGTGGATTACTTGACCAAACCGGTCCTTGCTGAAGATCTTCAAGTCGCTATCGCACAAGCTCTCCCTCGGTCTAGGTCGGTTCCGTCAGTCTCACCGCATGACCCATTTGTCTCTATCATCAGCATCTCATCGCAAATGAATCTGATGAAACAACTGGCCAGAGAAGTGGCCGCGACGGACGCAACCGTCCTCATCACCGGCGAAAGCGGAACCGGAAAAGAATTGTTTGCGGAGGCCATCCACCGATGCAGCCTACGAGCGGGCGGCCCGCTGATCACACTGAATTGCGCGGGGATCCCCGAAAATCTGTTGGAGGCTGAGTTATTCGGTTATGAATCCGGTGCGTTCACCGATGCCAAGCGATCGAAGCCGGGCCGATTCCAA
>JAICUC010000258.1 GCA_025936075.1 Nitrospira sp.
AACCTCGATAGAATCAGCACGGCCGTCATGCTCCACTGAAATACAGGGCTCGCCAGGAAAGCGGGCCGGGAGGCCGCTCGATGTCATCAGCAAGATGAAATTAGTTGAGGACCAATGACGGGACTGGAGTACCGGCCGGATGAGCCACCGCGAGCATAGCAAGGGCCCAGCGATTCCGCCTTGCAATCCAGAGGTCGCCGGGGAAATTTCGTGCCGGAGAGGCCATCCCAGAAGATGTCCGATCGGTCTGCTTCCCCGTATCGGCAAGAAGTGACGCAGCTCGGTCTGAGAATTTTTCCGACAGCAACATCAGCTCCGGGCGTCGTTCGCCGACAATCTCAATCTGCACATGCGTCAACCCTCCATGCTCCATGCCCAACCGGACGGCAGCACCATGGGAAAGGTCGAGAATTCGTCCCTTTTCGTAGGGACCTCGGTCGGTAATCCGCACATAGAGATGTTTCCCATTCGTCAGATTGACGACACGCACAACACTGCCAAGCGGTATGGTTCGATGAGCGGCCGTCAGCGCTTCCATATCGAACAGCTCGCCGTTCGCCGCTTGTCGGCCATGAAACTGTTCGCCATACCACGAAGCGACCCCTCGATCTTTGATCCCCACATCCAGTTGCCCATCTCCTTTAGGAACCCAAGAACAGGCCCCCAACGACAGGCACAGGATGATTGCCGAGGATGTGGACGATAAGAGCCGGCTGTGATGATGCTCAGTATACATGCTGGGTATCGCGCCTCCCTCTGATGTCAACAATGGGATCTCCGGTCGATCCAGACTATGAAAGGCATGGGACTTCGACAATACCGACCGGCGTACCGGTTCCCCTACCTCCGTATGGGTTCATCCGTTCCGTGATCAAGAGTGTGACCGCATGGAACATGTAAAGGATAGGCTTCCTCGGGATTTCTATATAAAGGAGCCGGGACTTAAATTCAACACCTGTTGGTCGGCTAGAGCCTGCAACGAGGAGTAGGACTTCTTCAAAGCGCGTCCCTTCACCGGAGACGATGCATCCGAGTGACCTGCGTCATTGACGAGCGATCACGCTTCGGCATCGTGTAGACAATCCATCCCGCTTGATACCTCACCCTCTATATTGACTGCCTCGGACGGAATGGGTAAGATCCGCAATCAAACAATATGGTGTAGTTTCGAGAGCGGTACCGCTCCATATCTCCGCGATTGTTCGCACCGATATCCATTCGTGATCGACGTTCAAAACATTACCAAGCGATATGGCCATCATACGGCTATCGATCGCGTCACCTTCTCGGTGGCCAAAGGAGAGGTGTTGGCATTCCTCGGGCCCAACGGCGCGGGCAAAACAACCACCATGCGAATCTTGACCTGTTTCATGCCGGCGACAGAAGGCACGGCGCGAGTGGCGGGTTTTGATTGCACCGAGCAGCCATTGGAGGTAAAGCGGCAGATCGGCTACTTGCCGGAAACTCCGCCGGTCTACCAAGAACTCACGGTGGCGGAATATCTGACCTTCGTCGGCCGGCTCCGTGGGATCACGGGACCGAAACTCTCGTCGGCGCTCGACCAATCTATCGGACGCCTTGAGTTGGGCTCCGTCCGCCATCGGCTGATCGGCAACCTTTCACGCGGCTATCGTCAGCGCGTGGGGCTGGCGCAGGCGCTGTTACACGATCCACAGGTGCTGATCCTCGACGAGCCGACGGTGGGTCTTGATCCCAAGCAAATCATTGAAATCCGAGAGCTCATCAAGAGCCTGGCCGGTTCACATTCCGTGATTCTCAGCACTCATATTCTGCCGGAGGCCACCGCAGTCTGCCAACGGGTCGTCATCATCAATAAGGGCCGGATCGTCGCGGAAGATACCCCTGAACAGTTGTCAGCCCGATTGCGTCATTCGGAGAAAATCTCAATTACCCTCAAGACATGCCCGGCGGATTGCGAGATGAAGCTTCGCGCGATTCCCGGCGTTCTCAATGTTCTTTCCGGGCAGACGGGAGGAAGTTTCCTCATCGAATGCGAGCTGGGCCGCGATCTACGCGACGAGATCGCGCGTGTAGCCGTGTTGAACCAGTGGGGATTGCTTGAGCTTCGCACCGTGTCTATGACGTTGGAAGACGTCTTCCTCCAGCTCACACGCCATGAGGACCACCTCTCCGAGCCGGCTGAGACCATGGTCAGTATGGCCTCCACTCAAAGGACGGACACGTAGGAGATTTATGACGCCGGTGCAGGCCATTATCGCCAAGGAATTGCGCGGCTATTTCGTTTCCCCCATTGTCTATGTGGTCGGCGCGGTCTTTCTCTTGATCTTCGGACTGCTCTCCTATCTCTACGTCGGTTTTGCCGGGGCGCAAGCCATCCAATTGATGCAGATGCAAGGAGGCATGGCCCAGATCAACTTGAACGATCTGGTCTTCCGGAATCTCTTCGCGAGCATGCGGATCGTCCTCGTGATTATTCTGCCCATCCTGACCATGCGGTTGTTCGCGGAAGAGCGCAAACTGCGTACCTTCGAGTTCTTAATGACCTCGCCGATCAGGATCAATGACATCATCGTCGGCAAATTCATCAGCGTGTTCTTGATCTATCTCGGTCTCATAGGATTGACGATGTTGGTCCCGACGGTGCTGATGCTCTTCAGCGATTTCGATTGGAATCCCGTCTGGACCGGCTATATGGGAATGGTCCTGCTGGGAGCCCTGTTTCTTTCCGTGGGCCTGTTTGCCTCGGCGCTCACGGAAAACCAAATCGTCGCCGCCTTTGTGAGCTTCGGTATGCTCCTGACCATCTGGCTGATCGCCGGATTGGGAAACCTGTTCGGAGATACCACCGCGGGCCGCGTCATCTCGTATGTTTCATACATGGACCACTATGACCGCCTGCTGCGGGGACTGATCGACACGAGCGACCTCGTGTACTTCGGAAGCGGATTGGCGCTTATGCTGTTCCTCACACATCGCGTCGTGGAATCGACACGCTGGAAATGAAGCTCAAGTCCTTTCCTCTCGGCATTCTCGGAATCGCGCTCGGCATCGGCGGCATGATTGCCTACACCCTTCGCCCAGACTGGCTATGGGTCGTCACGATCGCGGAAGGACTGGCTCTATTCTGCTTGGCGCTGTTCTTCGTCCTCCATTTTGAAACCGTTAAGGCATTCTCCAGCCGGCGGTCGACGAGGATGGGACTGAACAGCTTTCTGATGATCACGCTCTTTTCCGGCATCTTGGTCATCGTGAACTTTTTGGCTTCCCGGCATTCGATACGATGGGACCTCTCCGAAAATCAAAATTTCACCCTCGCTCCCCAAACCCATCGGGTTCTCCGATCCTTGCCGCACGACGTGAAGATCACGGTCTTCACGAGGGAAAAGGATCCGGGTTATCAACCATACAAAGAACGATTGGAGAGTTATCGGCAAGCCTCTCCCAAGCTCAACGTCGAATTCATCGATCCGGAAAAACAGCCGAAGATCGCCCAAAGCTATGGAATCTTCCGAACCGATACCGCGATTTTCGAGAGCAACGGCCAGACCATCCGCGTGACCTCACCATCGGAAGTGGAGCTGACCGGCGCCTTGATTCGCATTTCCAAGGATGCCAAAAAGCGCATCGTCTTCGTCGAAGGCCACGGCGAGTTGAGTGTGGAAGATAAAGATCGCAACGGCCTCTCCATCGCCAAGGAAGCCTTGACTCGGCAAGGCTATGACGTCGGCACCGTCTCGCTCTTAAAAGAATCCGCTGTGCCGGACAATACGTCGGTGCTGGTATTGGCCGGTCCTCGCCGCTCCGTGACGAAAGAAGAACAGGGGCGGATTAAGACGTATGTCGAAAAGGGCGGCCATCTTTTGGTCTTGGCTGATCCCGACACTCAGACGGGTCTGGAGCCGATGCTGGCCCATTGGGGGCTTGGCCTAGGTCCTGGAGTGTTGGTTGATTTACAAGATCGGTTGGCGCAGGGAGACCTCACCGCGCTGTTGGTTCGGACGTTCACCGAGCATGAGATCACGCAGGACCTGACCTCTGCCGTGCTCTTGCCGCTTTCGCGGCACGTCACGTTCGACGAGCAGGTCGGGAAAGACTGGGATTTTGTGCCGCTGGCCCGTACCTCGCCGAACAGCTGGGCTGAAACGAACATGCAAGGCCGGGTCGTGAGCCTGAATGAAAAAGAAGACATAAAAGGACCGCTTCCCATGGCTGCCGCGCTGGCGCCGAAGCAGGCTCCGGAAGAAGGCAAACCTCGAGCCGCCATCGTGGTGATCGGTAATTCGACCTTCGTGTCCAACGCCTTTTTCAACTTCCCCGGCAACAGCGACTTCTTTCTCCATACGACCGGTTGGCTGGCCGAGGAACGGGACTTGATTTCCATCGCGCCGAAGAGCCCGCATTGAGGCCCTTTACACCCAACCCCACCCAGGAACGGGCGTTGATTTACATACAGGTCATGTTCCTTCCACTCGCGACATTACTCACCGGCATCGTCGTGTGGAGAAAACGCCGCCGATTATGATGGGCCTTCCTTACATATCTTCTGCAGGGTGGTCAAAATGGCTGTCCGGCAAGGCCGCAGCGAGTGAGGGGCCGAGGCGTACTTTCTGGAGTACGTTGAGGGTCCGAACGATGCGAGAACACAGCTGGCGGCCATTTTCACCATCCTGATATGCGCTACTGGCCCACAGTTCTCATGTTGGTGATTCTCGCTGGTCTAGGCAGCTATCTCTACCTCGTGGAGTTTCCCGCCGAGCAGCGTGAGGAGAAACAGGAAAGCGAGCAGAAACACATCCTGTCTTTTCCGGAAACCGCAATTACAGGACTTTCGATCACCACCGCTCAAGGACCCGTTGAATTCAAGCCGGCGGAACCGGGTAAATGGTCTATCGTGGCTCCGCTTCAAACGGACGCCGATAACCGCGAAGTACAGGCGCTTATTCGAGCGCTCGTGACAGGCACCGTTACCAGAATCGTCGAAGAGCAGGCCACACAGCTCGCGCCGTTCGGTCTGGAACAGCCGGTGACCACGCTCACCGTAACGGCCGGAACGCAACAAGAGACGATTTCCATCGGCGACAGCGGTCCGCTTTCTAATACCCTCTATGTACTTCGTGCATCTGACCGGCGCGTCTTGCTGACCAACTTGGCGCCGAAGGACTTTATCAACAAGTCGTTGATGACATTCCGCCGCAAAGAGCTCTTGCGGTTTGTCCAGAATGATGTCGAACGGGTCCGCCTGACCTATCCGACGACCGAAATCGTGATCTATAATATGGCGAAAGGTAAGCCCAGGCCTTCGTGGAAGATCCGCTATCCGATCG
>JAICUC010000387.1 GCA_025936075.1 Nitrospira sp.
CTATCGCAAACGCTCGCTTCGCTCGCAAACAGTGGGGGCTTCGCAAGTCAACTGCCAAGTCGCGGCGGCTCTTTCGCAATGAATCGGCCACCAGCCGACGTGTTCGGGCAGGCGCTATTGGAGGATCCACGGCAATGACCCGAACTGCATTTTGTCGCAAATCGCCGCGAATACCGAGAGTCTGTTGGCTTGGAAGTTGGGCCCTGGGAACGACCGACCGACGACGGCAAGATAAAGCGAACTGGCGTTCGCGAACTCGCCGCTCGTCAGCGATCGAGAAACCTTTGTCTGCACATTGGTTTTTAAAAAGCGACGACTGGCGCTCAGACCACGTTTAGGTGAGGGCGGCTGGCGCCGTTCAAACTTTTCGAACAATCTCAACGCGCCAAGAGATGGCGCTCGCGGAGTTCGATTTAAAGATTTCCGCATTTTATTCGATCTCGTGCGCCTCACTGCGATTTTATGCGATCGACCCGTCGTGGCTCTTGCGCGAGGCGCAAGCGATGAGGATCGTCAGTTCATGGCGCAAGATCAAGGCGACGATTTTCATGTGCGGCCTGGACGCGTTGGTAGCCGCGGGACCCGGATCAATCCGCGCGGCAATCTCCGGTCCCAGCCGTTTCTGAAGCAGGTACAGGTTGCCGTCAGGAAGGCTGGCGGAGATCCGAACAGGATTGGCCGCGAACCTGGTCCCGGTGGCGGGCGGGAGAGAGGGCTAAGCGGGCGGTTCAATGCGCGGGGACGCGGCGCAAAAGTCGTCTCTTTGTTTCTTCGTGAGGGGCCCGATGGTGGTTGGCAGCAGGACTCAAGCGGTCGCTTCCGATCACGTCGCGTCGCTGTCAAGGCGAGGATCATCAAGCTCAATCCGCAGGGGCTGAAGCACAAGCCGCATGGGACTGAGAGGGCCAAGGCGGCGAGCAAGTCGGTCGATGCCCACCTTCGCTATCTTGAACGCGACGGGGTCGATCGGGATGGGCAGAGAGGGAAGGCCTATTCGGCTCTTGAGGACGAAGCTGACGGCAAAGCTTTTGTCGAGCGGGGTCGAGATGATCGGCATCAGTTCCGTTTTATCGTGGCACCCGAAGACTCCAACGAAATGGCTGATCTCAGAAGCTTCACGCGAGACTTGATGCGCCAGGTCGAAAAGGACTTGGAGACGCGCCTCGACTGGATCGCGATCAATCATTACAACACCGGCCATCCCCATACCCACATCATGGTCCGCGGTGTCCTCGATGGAGGCGGTGTCCTCAATATCGCTGGAGATTATATCGCCCATGGCATCCGGCATCGAGCATCCGAACTGGTGACGCTAGAACTGGGGCATCAGAGCGAGATCGAGCTTCAATCCAAATTGACGACGGAGGTTGAGGCGGAACGGTGGACCCGGCTAGATAAGATGCTCGCGACCGAGCAGAGGGAAAGGGGGATAATTGACCTACGACCGGGAGAAGGGACGACCTACGCATTTCGTGAGAACCGCGGGGTCATGATCGGGCGGGTGAAGTTTCTGGAACGTTGTGGCTTATCGAGCCAGGTTGAGACGGGGCAATGGGTGATCTCAGATCGTGCCGAGGACACCTTGAAGGAGCTCTCAGATCGCAACGATATCATCAAGACCATGCATCGGGCGCTCACAAGCCACGGACTGGAAGAAGAGCGCGGGATCGAACAGTACGTCCGCCATGGTGTTCGGCCGGGCGAGAAGATCGCAGGTCGAATCCTCGCCAAGGGATTGGCCGGCGATGAAATGGACGAGCGGGTCTATTTAGTGATCGACGGGATCGACGGCCGTGTCCATCACGTTGAATTCCCCGACGGCTCGCATCTGATGGATATTGGACGGGACACGATCGTGGAGGTGGTTCCGGCCACCTCCGGACCGCGAGCCGCCGATCGCAATATCGCGCTCAACAGCGGCGAGAACGATGGAATCTACCGGCCGAGTCTGCACTTGGAACGCATCCGCCAGCAGTTCGAACGAGAACTCAAGGATCCTGAATCGTTTGTCCGCTCGCATGTCCACAGGTTGGAGGCCTTGCGTCGCGCGGGACACGTCGAACGGATCGACGACGACCATTGGAAGATCCCCGTAGATATCCTTGAACGTGGCCAGGCCTACGATCGCACGAGAGGCGGTGATGGGCCGAGGATTAAGGCCCTTTCGTCGGACAAGCTGGAGCGTCAGATTGTAATGGAGGGCGCCACCTGGCTCGATCGTGAGCTGACGGCGCGCGAGCCTCAGGTTATCGCTGATAGTGGCTTTGGCCGTGATGTCAGGAGTGCACTCCAACGTCGCACCGGGCGCCTCGTTGAACTGGGCTATGCCACCGTCAGAGAGGGCACGGTCCGGATTCCGTCCCATACCGTCGCAAATCTAGAGCAACGGGAAGTGGCTCGCGTCGGTCGCGAAATGGCTGCTGAGCGAGGTTTGACTTTCACGCCCAGCAAAACGGGCGATTATGTCGGTGGCCGCCTCACCGGTGTTGCCTCTCTTGCCAGCGGACGCTTTGCCATGATCGAAGATGGATTGGGTTTCCGGCTTGTGCCTTGGCAACCCATTCTCGAAAACCGCATCGGCCAATTTATGAGCGGCATTCAGCGAGACAGCGGCGGCATCGATTGGGATTTCGGAAGGAAACGTGGGTTGGGACTGTAAATCCGGTTCTGAAAAATGCGAGCAGTCTAAGGGTTCATAGCCGTCAATGATGAGATCGTCTCGCTCCAGACCTTGACTGCCCTGTTTGACACCTAGTCGCTGATCGCCCGCGAACGCTTGTCCGATTTCTACGCCGGGACCACATGTTCTACTACCGCAAGCGAATCCGCCTTGCAGCGTGCCGAGGACTCCGCAACTTACGCTTATGTCCTCGACCAGGGTCCTTTGGGGTCAAATTTGCGCTGCTCTCGGCATCGTGCTCGTCACAATGTGGGCGGCGACACAATGGGTTGCCTGGAAACTGGGATTTCAGCCGCGGTTGGGGCCGCCCTGGTTTGTATTGGTCGGTGGGCTACCCGTTTACTACCCACCAGCTTTTGTTTGGTGGTGGCTGTTC
Organism: Nitrospira sp.; assembly: GCA_025936075.1. Taxonomy (GTDB): domain Bacteria; phylum Nitrospirota; class Nitrospiria; order Nitrospirales; family Nitrospiraceae; genus Nitrospira_D. Next base: position 3,057 of record JAICUC010000387.1, read on the forward strand.
TATGATGCCTACGCGCCAAAGATATTCATACAGGGCGCTTGCATCGCAGCGTCGGGCGGCATTCTCTCTATGGTCGTCGCGTTCGCGATGTCGATCTGGC
>JAICUC010000275.1 GCA_025936075.1 Nitrospira sp.
GTTCGGTTTTGCCTCTCAGATTGCGGGAGGCAATGTGCGGGCAGCCCAGATCGCGGGACTGCCGGTAGGGCGGCTGGTCTTGATCATCTGTTTCATGGCGGGAGCGGCGGGTGGACTGGCCGGCATGGTGGAAGTCGCGGCCATCCATGGAAGGGCCAACGACACGCTCAATGCCAATTATGGGTATGCCGGCATTCTCGTGGCCTTTGTGGCTCGCAATAATCCATTGGCCATCATTCCCGTCGCGGTCTTGCTGGGGGGCATCCGAGCAAGCAGCGGACTGCTGCAGCGAGCCCATGAGCTGCCCGATGCGACCGTGCTCGTGATGCAGGGGATCATTTTCCTTGTCATCCTGTTCAGCGAAACTCTTTACGGCCGATTCTCGACACTCCAAAGTCAAGGAGGGTGATGGAAGCCGGTTGGTGGGGCGTGCTCATCGCGGTCTTGGGGGGTGCGATCCGCATCGGCACGCCTTTTCTGTTTGTGTCGCTGGGAGAATGTTTGACGGAGAAAAGCGGCCGTATCAATTTGGGGCTGGAAGGGACGTTGGTCATGGGTGCGATGGCCGGCTACGCCGTCTCGCTACACAGCGGATCTCCTTGGCTGGGAGTCTTGTGTGCCGGATTGGCAGGTATGGCGCTCGGCGCGTTGCATAGCTGGCTCTGCAGTTTTCAACGTGTCAACGATATCGCCGTGGGGATCGCGATGATGCTCTTCGGTACGGGATTGGCCTTCTTCCTTGGAAAGCCCTACATCCAACCATCCGCTCCTCGATTGCCTTCCATTGACCTCGGAGCCTGGAGTGATATCCCTCAACTCAAGGCGGCGCTGCAGATCAATGCCTTGTTTTTGGTCGGAATCGTTGTGGCTATCGCACTCACCTGGATGTTGAAGAACACGGCGTGGGGGTTAAAGGTACGAGTCGTCGGCGAAAGCGCGGATGCGGCGCGCGCACTCGGACTGCCGGTCGATCGCATCCGGATCATGAGCACTGCCCAGGGAGGATTTCTCGCGGGCATCGGCGGATCGTATCTCTCGCTTTACTACCCGTTCAATTGGAGCGAAGGCCTGTCAAGCGGCCAGGGACTGATGGCGGTGGCCCTGGTGATCTTTGCTCGATGGCAGCCGATGGCCTGCCTGTGGGTTTCCTTGTTGTGGGGAGGGGCCGCTGCGCTGGGACCATCCTTGCAATCCGTGGGGATCACAGGCGGATACTACATCTTCAACGCGATCCCCTACATCATGACCTTGGCGGTGATGATCATCACCTGTTCTCCCAGACGCACTCTTGTGGGAGTACCCCATGAACTCACAGTGACTCGCTAGTCGATAAAGGATGACTCGAACTAACCCAAAAGTCCATAAGAGGTGAGCCATGAGTAGATATGTCGCATCCGATCCCTATCCCTATCCCTATAACGGCGATCTTCGGCCGGACAATACGGTTTTTCTCATCATCGACATGCAGACCGATTTTTGCGGCAAGGGCGGCTATGTCGACAAGATGGGGTATGACATCTCTCTCACCCGTGCCCCGATCGCGCATATCCTGAAAGTGCTGTCGAAAGCCCGAACCATCGGCATGCATGTCTTCCACACCAGAGAAGGCCATCGACCGGACTTGGCGGATCTGCCGGAAAACAAACGGTGGCGCAGCCGGAGAATCGGAGCCGGCATCGGTGATCCAGGCCCCTGCGGCAAAATTTTGGTGCGGGGTGAACCGGGTTGGGAAATCATCCCGGAACTGGCCCCGAAAGAAGGGGAACCGATCATCGATAAGCCGGGGAAGGGCTCGTTCTGGGCGACAGATTTGGACATGTTGTTACGGCTTCGCGGCATTCACAATGTCGTTCTCGCGGGAATCACCACCGATGTTTGCGTGCATACCACCATGCGTGAGGCCAATGATCGAGGGTTTGAATGTCTCTTGCTGGAAGACTGTTGCGGCGCGACGGATTATGGCAACCACCAGGCTGCGGTCAAAATGGTCACAATGCAGGGCGGCGTGTTCGGCGCGATCGCGAAATCGGATGCCTTGCTGGAGGCGCTTTCATGAACGACGGAGCTCCTCCTGATTTGCAAGCATTGGGAATTACCAAACGCTTCGGGCCGCTCACAGCCCTGAAGGACGTGAATTTTCGATTGCAGCCTGGACAGTTCCATGCACTGCTCGGTGAAAACGGCGCGGGCAAGAGCACCCTGGTCAAATGCATTATGGGGTATTACCACCCTGATGAGGGACAAATTTCGTTGGATCAGCAACAGGTCACAATTGGTAGTCCGCGCGATGCGCAGGCCTTCGGCATCGGGATGGTCTATCAGCAGTTCACCCTCATCCCCAATATGACCGTCCTTGAGAACCTCGTCATCTCAAAGGCCAAGCTGACCCCCGTCATCAATTGGCAAAAGGAAGAACATCAATTGACACAGTTCATGGAAAAGATGCCGTTCAAGGTGTCGCTCACCGCCCGTGTCAGCTCGCTCGCCGCCGGCGAAAAACAGAAAGTGGAAATCCTCAAGCAACTCGCGCTGCAGAACCGCATCCTTATTCTGGACGAACCGACTTCCGTTCTGACCCCGCAAGAAGCCGACGAAATGCTGGGACACCTCAGAGCCATGACACTGGGCAGACAATTGAGCGTCCTGATCATCACCCACAAGCTTCGCGAAGTGGCCGCCTTCGCGGACGATGTCACTGTCCTGCGCAAGGGCCGATTCGTGGGCTCCGGAAAAGTCTCGGAGCTGAAGATCACGCAGATGGCGGAGATGATGGTGGGGTCGGAAGTGACGGCGAAACCGAAACAACGGAACGATCGGCTGAGCAAGGTTCCCAAATTGGTCCTGCAAGATATCCGCGTCAAGAACGATATCGGTGTAGAAGTCGTGCGGGGGGTGCATCTCACCATCCATGAAGGTGAGATCGTCGGCGTGGCAGGAGTATCAGGTAACGGACAGCACGAACTGGTCGAGGTCTTGGCGGGTCAGCGACAAGCTACTGCAGGCGCGATTCGTGTGGATGATCAGCCTTTTCAGCCGACTCGCGAGAAGATCAGACGGCACAAAGTGTTCTGTCTTCCCGAAGAACCGCTTCAGAACACGTGCGTGGGGCGCATGACGGTGGCGGAAAACCTGGCGTTTCGCAATTTTGATGTCGAGCCTCACGCAGTGGGCGGCTGGCTCATGAGTCGACCGGCGCTGTGCCGGAGCGCGCGGGGACTGATTGAACGCTACAACATCAACCCGCCCTATCCCGAGATCCCGATCCAATCGCTCTCAGGAGGCAACGTGCAGCGCGCGGTCTTGGCGCGTGAGCTGTCGGCGGATGTGGAGATTCTCATCATCGCCAACCCCTGTTTCGGACTGGACTTTTTGGCGATGGAGGAAATTCGCCTGCAGATCGTCGCAGCGCGTAATCGCGGGACGGCTGTGCTGTTGGTCAGCGAAGATCTCGACGAGATCCTGGAACTCTCCGATCGCACGGTGGTGATGTTCAACGGTCGTCTGGTCTATGAAACCACGTCGCCCGGCGTCGACTTGGCCGTCATCGGACGGCACATGACGGGACATGCGGCATGAATACCGTCCAAGCCTCTCCTTATCCCTATCCTTTGCCCGCAAAAGACTCGGGCAATCGAGTGGCGTTGGTGATCATCGATATGCAGCGCGATTTCATTGAGCCGGGCGGGTTCGGCGCGGCGCTCGGAAATAAGGTCGAGTATCTGCAGAAGATCGTGCCGACGGTCGCCGGTCTGCTCAAGACATTTCGTGAATTGCGGTTGCCGGTGATTCACACGAGGGAGGGCCATCGTCCCGATCTTTCGGATTGCCCGCCGGCCAAGAAACGGCGGGGGAATTCTACGTTCCGCATCGGCGACCGCGGTCCGATGGGGCGCATTCTGGTGCTGGGAGAACCGGGAAACGACATCGTCCCTGAACTGCGTCCTGAAGACGGCGAACTCGTGATCGACAAGCCGGGCAAGGGCGCATTTTATGCCACCGATTTACAAGAGCGCCTGAAGGGGCTCGGCATTACTCACCTGATATTTACCGGAGTCACCACCGAGGTCTGTGTCCAAACCAGCATGCGAGAAGCCAACGACCGCGGATACGAATGCTTGCTGATCGAGGACGGGACCGAAAGTTATTTTCCGGATTTTAAGCAAGCGACGATCCGCATGATCCAATCGCAAGGTGGCATTGTCGGTTGGATCACGACGGCTGATCGCCTGACGGATTCGCTGCGGCAAACCTACGGGTAACAGGTATCGTCATGAAGGGAAACCCTCCCGGCGACAGTCGAACCAAGGCAGTCCTTACCGGAAACAGCAACGCTCACCGCGTGAGCGAGGGTGACGTATTGCTTGCGGTCAACGGCACACTGATGCGGGGGCTCAAACTCAACCCCAACATGTTGGCCGCCAAGGCAACGTTCGTTCGTGAGGCGATGACCGAGCCCACGTATCGTCTCTGGACGATCAATGATGAGCACCCCGCGATGCTGCGTGTCACCGATGGAACGGGCGCCACGGTCGCGGTCGAAGTTTGGTCAGTGCCCGCCGAAGGGTTGGCGGGAATCCTATTGAATGAGCCCCCCGGTCTGTGTATCGGAAAAGTGCGTCTGGAAGACGGAACCGTCGTCCTGGGTGTGCTAAGCGAGCCGGCGCTCGTCGAGGGACATCGAGAAATCACCGCCTACGGCGGCTGGCGAAGCTATTTGGCGCAGCGTCTTAACGCGCCTTGACGTGAATTATAGTCCCCAATCCATAGCTGCCATCACTCCCAAACTCTTCCTCACTCATGGGTCCTCGCCGTATCAGCCGACGGCGTGCTCCTTGTAGAGGAGTCCCAAGCCGTTGTACCCCATTGCCAACTCCGGATAGCTAGGCTCTGCTGCTTGCTCCTGAA
>JAICUC010000044.1 GCA_025936075.1 Nitrospira sp.
ATAAGATCTTGTTTGCTCCGCCCTCGGCGCCATTCCGATGCGGGTTTAAGATTCGCCAAAAATTCTCCGTTAAAAAAGCTGGTCGGGTCCGTCCCATCATCCGGCCGTCCCAGCAGTGAAACAACCGTTTCCTCCTCGGGCGATTCCCGGAAGGCGCGACGGATTTCATTGGTCAGTCGATCGGCCTGATCGAAAGAAATATCGACGGGCATCGTGGCTCGAACCCACAGGTTTCCCTCCTCCAGAGGCGGCATGAATTCACCACCCAACGATCGGAATGCCAGAAACGCCAGGATCACCAGCCCTGTCGCAACACCGACCACCATGATCCTATGTTCCAATGCCCATACGACAACCCTTGCATTGGCTTTGCGTACGGCGGCGACCACGGCCGTATCGGTTTCTCTGATCGACGATCGCAAGAGGAATGAACACAGCACGGGCGCGAGCGTACATGCCATCAAGAGCGCGCCGAGCAGAGCAAACCCATATGTAATGGACATGGGCGCGAAGATCTTCCCAGGGACTCCGGTCATCGTAAAAAGGGGCACAAAAGCCACCACGATGATCGCCGTGGAAAAGACAATAGGTCTTCCGACCCGGCCCGCGGCTCGTATGATGTATTGGTGAATCGTAAGCCCAGGCGGCTTCCGGTGCGCGAGCTGGGCAAAGATGCTTTCGACCATCACCAACGTCGCGTCCACAATGATCCCGAAGTCGATCGCGCCCAAGGAGATCAAGTTCGCGGACTCCCCGACGAACACCATCATCGTGAAGGTAAATAACAGCGAGAGCGGGATGGTCAATGCGACAATAAAGGCCGCGCGGAAGTCGCCGAGAAATACGACCAAAATGATAAACACGAGCACCATGCCGCTGATAAGGATGTCCGTGACCGTCTTCACGGTCGTATTGATCAAAGCTGTTCGATCGTAGAACGTCTTGATCTTGACCCCGGACGGCAATTTCGACCCATTCAACTCCTCGACCTTGACTCGTACTTTATCGAGGACCGGCAACGCCTGAGCCCCGCGCTGAAGAAGCACAACACCTTCCACCACATCATCGCGGTCATCGATGCCGACTTTACCAAGCCGCACGCGATGTCCGACGGTCACCTTTCCCAAGGTTTTGACGAAGATCGGCGTGCCGTCTTTTTCAGCCACCATCACGTTTTCAATGTCATCGAGATCATTGATGAGGCCCAACCCCCTAATGTTGTAACTCTGCGCGCCGAGGGTCAAATAGTTGCCGCCGACATTGGCGTTGCTGTTCGCCAAGGCTGCCATCACTTGCGAAAGATTGACGCCGTAGTTAATCAGTTTCCCCGGATCAATATCGACATGATATTCTTTCGTGGTGCCGCCGAATGTCGTCACGTCGATGACCCCCGGCACACGTTTGAAGGCCCGCCTGACCTGCCAGTCCTGAATGGTTTTGAGATCGGTTACACTCGTATCCTGACCGGTCAACTCATACCGATAGATCTCGGCGATGGCCCACCAAGGAGAAAGCATGGGCTGCACCCCTTGGGGCAGTTGAACGGAGTAGAGCCGATTCAACACTTCCTGGCGATCCCGAAAGATGTCGCTGTCGAAGTCGAAGTACACCTTGACGTCACTGAGACCGAAGATCGAAAGGGACCGGATATCGGTTAATCCCGGGGTTCCGCTCAAGGCGACTTCAATGGGAATGGTAATTTGCCTCTCAATTTCCTCGGCGGAATATCCCGGGAGTTGGGTGACCAACTCCACCATCGGAGGGGATGGGTCAGGATAGGCCACAATGTCGAGGAGATGAAACGCGTAGAGCCCCCCGAACAAGAGCAGAAACCCAAGGGTGCAGACCAAAAACCGCTGTACCAGTGAGACTTCAACGATTCTGTCGATCATGGATTCATCGCACTCGGCGGAGTTGCTGCGGCAAGATGGACTCGTCGATCAGGTGCCCTTGATCTGCTGCCCTTTTATCAAAACTGCGCCTTTGGTCACGATCCGCTCTCCTTGCGCCAGTCCTTCGAGGACGCGAGCCTGATGCGGCGAGATGTTCACGGTCTTCACGTCCCGCTTCAGGTAACGGTTTCCTTCTTGAACCACGTAGACAAACTGCTTGCCGTCTTCTTCCAGGACCGCTTCGCGGGGTACGGTGAGGACTGGTCCGATATCGCTGACGTCGAGTTGCAGCCGAGCAAACATTTCCGGTTTCAGTTCGTGCGCCTCATTTTTGACGAGAGCACGAACCTTGATCGTTCTCGTCGAAGGATCGACCACGTCTCCCACCGTTATGACTGTGGCCGGAAAATCAACATCAGGATACGCTTCAACCTTCACGACAGCCGACTGGCCTTCCCGTACAAGCGCGAGATCCCGCTCGTAGACATCGGCCACAACCTGCAGCACATCGAGATCGGCGATTGTGAACAGCACGTGGTCGGCATCGCCGGTCACCGACTGACCAGGCGTGACGGTACGTTCGACGACGACCCCCGTCAAGGGACTCTTCATCTCGAATCGTGACGTGATTCGTTGCTTATCCAACGGTTTGCTCAGTTCTTCCGGCGCAACCCTCAGCGAAAGCAACCGTTCTTTCGCCCGGCGAAACTCCGCTCGAGCCTTGACCAATTCATTTTCGGCCAGTTTCAAATCTTTCAGTGGAAGTGCCTTGTCCTCATAGAGATCCTTGGCTAATTCATAGGCTCTCATGGCATATTGCAAATCAGAGACTTCCTTTACATATTCCGAATAGGCCTGCGCAATATCCGGACTATCCACGATGAGTAAGATGTCTCCCGCTTTCACCCTCCCTCCAAGATGCGCCCGCACTTCCACGACTCGCCCTTGTAACGGCGAAGAGATCCTCGAATACCGATCTTCACCGTAGTCGATTTTTCCCGACAGGGTTAGGTTTTGTCGAAATGAGCCGAACTCGACGATCATCGTCTCGACATGTGACAGCGTCCCGCTCTCGGCAGGCTGGTGTGTCGCCGCATCGAGTCTCGTCGGTTGATCGCTTTGACCGCATGTGGAGAGGAAGAGTACGGTCCAGATTAAAGCGAAGATTGAAGAAAGAGAAGCGAAACGGTTGCCGGAATACCTCAAAAAAGCGTTCATCTGTGGAGCTGAGACCTCAACTCGACTCTTGCCGGCTGCATCATGATGTGATTTCCCGTCCGACGGCACTCTCCAGTTGAATCACAGTCCGCTGGTAATTGAATAACGCTTCAATATAACTTTGCTGGATCATCCTCGACGTCCTGGCCGCATCGAGCAAATCAAGCAGAGTGACTCCACCCCGTTCATAGGCTCGCTCCACGATCGCAATCGTCGACCGTGCATCATCAAGCACTCCTCCTCGGAACGCTTCGACCAATCGGCGACTTTCGATCAAGTTACGATAGGCGACATCCACTTGATTCTCGATTTGATTCAATGTCTTGCCGAGGTCCGCGCTCGCAACCTCTATCGCGGCCTCCGCTTGCATGATACCGCCTTGGTTACGATTGAACAACGGCAGCGGCATGCCGAGACTGAATGTCATCTGGTTAGGGTTGTCGGGGCCATGCGGGCCTTGAGTGCCGTAGCCCGCGCCGACGGTGACATCGGGAATCCGGTATGCTTTGGCCAGTTTCAGTTCGGCCTCGCGCTGTGACAGCGTGGACCGTTTCGCACGAACATCCGGTCGCCCGTCGACGGCAACGGCACGAAGCTTGGCGATGTCGGGATCTACACGGTTGTAATCCAGTTCGGTGGTGAGTTCCAAGTCGGACGCCGGCGAAACTCGTAATAGTTGCCGGAGATCCGACCGAGCCGACTGCGCTTCTTGAATAGCCTGAATCACCTGGGAATGAAAATCGATAAACTGCAACCGGATACGGATCAAATCGATTTCGGCGATAAAACCTTTCCTGAATCGAACCGTATTGATTTCGAGGATCCGTGAGAAACGATCCCTATTTTCTTCCGCCAAAACCAGCCGTCTCCGCGCTAATTGGACACGATAATAGGCATCTTTGACGGCGAAACTCAGCTGCCGAACGGCGTCTTCAAAGGCGGCCTCAGCGGACTGCAGTCCATATTCCGCGCTCTCGATCCGATAGCCTCGTTTCCCCGCCAACTCGAACAATTGCTGGATCTGCGGAGCGATCTCGCCGCTGTTCGCTAGCGTGCGGCCCTGGACCGGTGAGCTCTGCAGCCCCATTGAGGCAACGGGATTCGGGAACAGTCTGGCGGTAATCTGCTGTCCTTTGCTGAACACAATCCCGTATTTCACGATCAACAAATCGAGGTTCTGGCGTAAAAAGACCCCGATCGCCTCGTCGAGGCTCATGCGCAGCGTATGTGCCGAGGGTATGACAACCGGTGGTGCCTCTTCCGAAGCGACGCTCATCAACTGCCCGGCTGACAGAGACTCACCACCAAGGGAACTGCCGATTGAGACGGCGAGGCAGAAGGAGGCAATACGTAGGCGTCGATCCATTCTCTCATCACGCGATAGGCGGTGTATCGGCGAAGGCGTACCTTTTCCGCACCGAGAACACGCGGCAAATTATACTCGATGCGCTCGTGGATAGGGCAATGAAAGAGGTTCCGAGAAATCGTGATGTGCGCGAGGCTGAGAAGATAGAGCAGAGGAGTAACCGGCAGGGCGTAGCGCCTCGATCAACATTCCGTGGAAGCGTCGACCTCCCGCAAATGTTTCCTCACCCGCACTTTCTCATGATGCTTTCGAAGCAACTGCCGGCGGATGATCTCGCTGTTTTCTGCGACAATTTTCACCAGACGATCCATATCTTCAGCATGATCCCGAACAAGTTCGGACAGTTTTTGCATCTGCCCTTCCAACCTCTCCAGACGCCATGTGACATCGCTCAAGGACCTGACGGAGGACTTCGTCGGAAGCTTCGTCACTCGTCTGTTGGTGCTTCGAGGGAGGGCGGCGACAACGACATCTCGCTTCATGCTGACTCCTTTACTCCAGGCTCCTTCCGAGCCGACAAGCACAACCGGGGCTGGGCCTAGTATTATCCGCATGGAACGGGAAGTCAACGATTCCCCTTCCTTTCTATTTCATGGAGGTCCTGCTAGAATTCGGCCGATGAAGAACATTTTCACGATGGTATTGGCCGGCGGGAAAGGCGAGCGACTCTTTCCGCTGACGGACCAACGTGCGAAGCCGGCCGTTCCTTTCGGTGGGAAGTATCGTATCATTGATTTCACCCTAAGCAATTGCTTGAACTCAGGATTCCGTAAGATCGTCGTGCTCATACAATACAAGTCGCACTCGCTCGATCGCCATATCCGGGTCGGCTGGAATATTCTCAACGCGGAACTAGGCGAATACATCGCCTCGGTCCCTCCTCAACAGCGCATCAGCGAAGACTGGTACCGCGGCACCGCCGACGCCGTGTATCAGAATCTGTTCTTGATCGAGGGAGAACAGCCGGAGTTCCTGCTGATCCTCGCCGGCGATCACATTTACAAGATGAACTATGCGGAGATGTACCACTGGCTCATCGCCAAGAGCGCGGATGCGGTCGTCGGCGCCCTCGACATTCCCGTCCAGGAGGCCACCCGCTTCGGAGTCATCGCGGTGGACGAAGACTACCGGATTACCCGCTTCGATGAAAAGCCGGCGCATCCCATTCCACTCCCCAACGATCCCGCTCATGCCTTTGCGTCGATGGGCATCTACCTGTTCCGCACAAAAGCGCTCCGCGAACACCTGATCGCCGATGCACGAGAGGACAGCGCACATGACTTCGGGAAAAATATCATTCCCAGGATGATCGAACGGGGGCGCGTCTACGCCTTCAAATTTCAAGATGCCAACAAAAAGGCCGTGCAGTACTGGCGCGATATCGGGACGCTCGACGCCTACTGGGAAGCGAACATGGATTTGGTCGCCGTCGATCCTCAATTCAACCTGTACGACTCCGAATGGCCGATCCGAACGTACCAAGGACAGTTTCCGCCTGCCAAGTTCGTCTTCGCACAGGATTTTCAGGGAGGGCGAATGGGAGTCGCCCTCGATTCGATCGTCTGCGGCGGCTGCATCGTGTCGGGCGGACGGGTCCAGAATTCCGTTTTATCCCCCGACGTCCGCGTGCAAGACCATGCGGATGTCCGGGAGTCCATTATCATGGAAAATGTGACCATCGGCGCGCAGAGCCGCATCAGACGCGCCATCATCGACAAGGATGTGACGATCCCTCCTCAGACGGAAATCGGGTACAACCGAGAGGCCGACATGCAACGGTTTACCGTCACTGAATCAGGCCTCGTGGTCATCTCAAAGGGAATGAAGCTGCATGCCTCCGTCGATCCATCCGGTTGATCTCATCACTGCGCTCCGCCACAAGCATCTCACGCCGGCCATCGTGTTTCTCACCTCGCGCCGGGCCTGTGACGAGGCCATGGAGACCTTTGACCATGCCGATCTCGTGCTCCCTCCGGCACGACAGGAGGCGATCGCCGTCGCGCTTGAACGGGTCATGACTCAGCACCCCAGCATTGCCGAACACCCTTTGATTCCCATCGTGAGGCGGGTCGGCATCGCGGCCCATCATGCCGGGCATCTGCCTTCCTGGAAAATCGCCATCGAGGAGCTGATGCGACAAGGTCATCTCGATGCGGTATTCGCAACGACGACCTTGGCGGCGGGTGTCGATTTTCCAGCCCGCACGGTCGTGATCACTCAATCGAGCATCCGCAAGTCCCGTGACTTCACCGACCTGACCATCGGCGAAGTCCAGCAGATCGCCGGGCGAGCCGGCCGCCGCGGAAAAGATCATGTGGGATTTGCGATCGTGACTCCTTCTCCGTATATCGATCTGATGGTCCTGACCAAGGGATTAACCGGACAGCCGGAGGCCATCGACAGCCAGTTTACCATCAGCTACCCGATGGTCTTGAACCTGTTAAAGGCCCATCCCCATGAGCACATTCAAGGAATCTTGGCCAAGAGTTTCGCTCAATTCCAATTGAATCAGCGCGCTGAACTCCTCGAGCAAAAACTGGACGCCTTGCATGCTGAGATGGAACCGTTCGGTCCCCGCGTCTGCACGGACTGGATCACCCAATGGCACACCTTCGACCACGCGCGACGACACCGCCACACGCGACATCAGACACACCGGTCCGAATCGCCGGAGATTTCATCCAAGTTGCCGTTCCTGACACCGGGGCGTGTCGTAGGACTCAGCAGAGGCCGGGGGATCGTGCTCCGGCAATATCGGAGCAAGGGGCAAAAGAATTCCATGCTCACCGTCTTACGACCGGACAACGCCGTCACCGAATGCCCCGTCACCAGCGTGAAGGAAGTCTACGACCGCACATACGACTTCGCGGAGACGCCGACCTATCCTTGGTGTTCCACCGAAACGTTCGATCGATTGAGTCATCAATTGGAAGAACTTCCGCCGCGTTTACCCGTGCTGCCCATACTCGTATCGACCGGTATCGAACCGTTGCCTGACGCCATCGTCCAATCGCTGGGTGACTTTCCCTGCCCGACATGTTCTTCACGACCGGCCTGTCAGAAAGACTTCACGACTGCGTCGCGACTTCGCCAGGAGCAACAGCGTCATACGAAATCCATACAAGCACTGCGGACCAGTTTGTGGCATCGCTTCCAAGAGCGCGTGGAAGTGCTGCAGAAATTCGGGTATCTCAGCCCGGCGACACAATTGACGGCGGATGGGGAGTGGGCGAGGCTTATCCGGATCGATCATTCGCTGCTGATTACCGAACTGATCCGCGCTGAAGCCTTTACGGGAGCAGATCCGTCCCTCCTCGCCGGCGTCTTGGCCAGTTTGGCCCACGATGATGACCGTCCCGGCGCATTTCCGCGCATCAGTCCGGGGCTCAGTTCCCTCCTCGGACAGGTTCGCAAGTTGGCGGAGAGTCTCTCTCCCTATGAAGATCCCCCTCTCCTACGCGCCGACGTGGCGGCCTTGGTTGAGCGCTGGGTCGCCGATCCCACTCTCACATGGATCGGACTCTGTCGATTGACCACGATGGCGGAAGGCGATATCTATCGACTATTGGCCAGGACCTTGGAGTATTTGTCACAAGTGCAGGCTTTAAAGTTTACGCACCCCGGTCTCGCTGAATCCGCCTCGCACGCGATCACGTTGATCCGACGAGGAGTGTTGGAGGAACTGCCGTGAGCCGTGTAGGACTGAGCTGTCATGCGACTCAGTGCTCAGCACTGCGTCCTGAGTATTTCAAAGCATGAATACCGACGAGCTTGAACAACTGCTTGCCCAACAACCCGTGGCTCTCCTGCATCGCCTGGCTCGTGGACGTGTTCATCGGCACTTTCGCGCCGGCAAGAGGCGTCTGATCGAATTGCTTCTTCAGCATTCGAGCCAGAATCGCGCCGGTCTTGAATCCGATCTCCAGACCTTGATCGATGGGCAGCAAGCCCGATCAGACGCCGGATCGTCCCGCATCCGTCGCGCGCCGGCGATTGTTCATAAGAAAGCATCGCCGCGTGGAGCCGAGCCGGATTCTGCTGAAACCGCCGTCTCGCTATCGACCTGGTTGGAAGGCCTCGGCGTTCCTTCTCCTCAACCGTTTGTGCCGGATCCCTGGCAGAGCGAGGCCTTGTCCGCTCTGAATGAGACCGACGTCGTGATCAGCGTTCCCACCGGCAGCGGAAAAACATATGTGGCCGTTGAAGCGGCCCGCCGGGCCATGGAAGACAATCGCAGCGTCATTTACACCTCGCCGCTCAAAGCCTTATCCAACACCAAATATACGGAGTTTTCTCGAATCTTCGGCCCTGAGAAAGTCGGCATTCTCACCGGAGATCGCCAGGAGAACGGGCAAGCGCCGTTGCTCATCATGACGACGGAAATCCTCCGGAACCTGCTCTATGATGCCGCCAGCGGGGAGATCGACGTCAGATTGGATACGTTGGGGCTGGTGATTTTGGACGAATCGCAATACCTTGCCGATCCGGAGCGAGGAGTGGTGTGGGAAGAAACCATCATCTTTTGTCCCGGGCAGGCTCGACTCCTTTTGCTCTCCGCTTCGATCGGCAACCCGCAGGACATCGCCGATTGGCTGACATCCATCCGATCCACTGTCTGCAGGCTCGTCCGTCACAGCAAACGCACCGTGCCCCTCAGAGCCGGTTATCTGCATCCCAACGGAAAATTGACGCCGCTGTTCAGAACGCTCGGAATTCCCTATGGCCACCCCAGTCAACTCCATCCGGAGGCCAAGCGACTCTTCCTTGAGTATGAAGAAGAAACGCTACCGGCAGGACGCCCGAGACGATAGCTCATCCGCCATTCGGGCAATCTAAAAAGAGCCGGTCAGCCCGACAATGACGCCATGGCGGATCGTTTGAAACTCATGGAGAGGAGCACTTTCGGACCCGCTTCCAATGGGATGATTGACCCATCTGCCATAATAGGTCCTGTTCCACATGACGCGATACCCACCTGTGAGCGAAAGATGGCGGGTCAGCTTGATACGTAGTGAAGGTTCGGCGCTTGCGCCTAATCCGAGGCCCCACATCGAAAAGCTCGGGTCCTGTTGCAAATCGTCGCGTAGAAAATGGATATCTTCGTTGAAGACGACGCTGACGGGCGAAAATGTCATCTTAACATTCGCGCTCACTCTTTGCGTGACCCGATATTCGAGTTGTCCTCCGACATGGAGCGGTGTAATCCAATGAGTCGTATTCTTGATCGCCGGCAAGTGGGACGCAGGGGGATTGCAACTAATGACCGACGAATCGCACACGATTCGGCTAAATCCGGTGGCCTCGTACGTCGTTCTCCAATACTGTAACCCTGCCAGCACATCGAAATGGCCGCGGCCGTTCTGAAATTCGACTGCGCGATACCCCGCATTTGCCTGGACATACCAAGTTCCCTTCCCGGTGATGTCGCTGCTTGTGCGGGAGAACAATCGTTGTCCTGCCAGATAATCATCATCGATCAGTGATCCTCGATCAAAATCGACGGAGAAGCCGAATTCTCCGTCCAAGAATAATCGACGGTTCACATGCACTTTCGCCCCCAGCCCGACAAGGTGGGTATCGTTGTCCTTGTACGTCAGTTTGGATGTAGGGTTGCCGAGCAACGGGTCGAGCCCCGATGCATCGTGACTCCATTGTGTTTCGCCCGCCGTAAACAACCACGACCTCACGGATAATTCCAGGCGCGGCTGTACTTGAGGATCAGAGTCCTGCCCCCAAGTCGGAGCAACCCAAGTAATCAGCGGCAGAAGAGCAATGACTACACACAACTGAGTCTGTATCTGCCGTACGTCCATCAACGCCGTATCCCTTCTCCCGAATGATCACTGCAGATTCCGCTGATTACGCGCCGAGAACCGGATCGGCCATGTGCCGATCCTTGCGAGCAGTACCATAGTTACCGAATAGAGTCCAGGCTCTCGTAGCAGACGTGTGTACAGTCCTCTTCCGTCACGATCCGAACAGCCGGCATATCGATCTCCTGCCTCATAGGCTGAACAATTTATTGTCTCGATCGATCATATGGGGAGACGAGAGCGGGAGAATAAGTTTTTTCAATCTCTCACAGGCTTAGGCGTGAGGCGGACAAGAAGAAATCCGGACCGACTATTGGAGATTTCATGTTTATTCTTCTTTATCATCTTTGTGAAGGTTGAACCCTTCACACCTACACCTCGACACCTCGACTACCGCTCAAAGGCATTTGAAAATTAAGCTTATCGATCATTCCCTCTCGGCATCACTCTTGCTGTACCTCCCTTCCTTCGAGAAAGCCAAAACTTGTGGTGATGCACCCTGCCTTACTAGGTGCAGACCATAATATCGTTACACCCTAATATAAGTCACTAAAGGAGTATATCTATGTATCCGGTTAGGACTTCCACCGGTATTCCCTTGGGGAAATCGAGCTTCTCGATGTCTCACCTTCTATTTGCCATTCCCTTGCTCATGCCACTGGTTGGTTGCTCAAACGATGGAGGAGGAGGAGGAGGACCGGTAATTTCAAGCCTTTCTACGCCGACGGACGCTGAGGCGGGTTCGGACCCGGATCAAGCACACCACCATTCAGGGGCGACAGATGCCGACGGAGAAGAAGACCCCACGATTACCATGACTCCGACTCCGGCGGGAGTGATCGCACATGTGACCTGGGTTCACCCTCCAGGTATGAGTGTGGCTGGTTACGACATTCACTATCGGAAGCAACCGGCAGCGGAACCAAGTTCAGCAGAGTCAGCTTCGGAAGAACCTGCTTCAGAAGAGACCGCTTCAGGTGAGTTCGATTCAGAAGAACAAAGCTCATGTTCGTCCGGGGAAAGCCAGACCGTCGAGGCTCCAGCCGCAACGATTACCGGGCTGGAACCCAACACCCGATATTCTTTCGCTATCCGTGCGTTCAATGAGTCGGAGAGCCTCTGCTCGAATGAGATCACGGTGATGACGCCTTCAACTCAATCTTAACCGTACACATCTCTTGTGTGGACGAACATCCGTCGTAAAACGTCCATCATCGAAGAAAGGCCATGACACTGATGCAACATTCTTTAGTAAGGACACACATGAACCAAACGGCTCGGCCTCATCGTACGACTTCGGTCGCACCCTGGTTCTGGCAGGTGATCGGGATCACGGCATTCCTCTGCCTGGGACTTACTTCTGAGAGCTTGGCGTCCCACGTTGTTCGTCCGAGCTCATTGACCTTCAACGCTAAGCAGGGTACGAACCCACAGAAGCAGACACTAACCTTCACCAAAACCCCTACGTACAAGGCTACGCTCACGGCCTCGGACAATGCGACTTGGTTGACGGTCTCACCCGCCAGCCAATCCGAAACCACACGGGCGACCCTCACGGTCAGCGTCAATACCAGCGGACGTGCCGCGGGAACATATAGAGCCACCATCACAGTCAAGGAAGGCACCTGGTTCACTCAAAGCATCCCTGTGACGTTGGTGATCTCGTCCGGTACCTCCTCGCCCCCGTCGTCTCCTACCCCCACGGCATCTACCGCCACACTCAGGTGGAACGCGGTCACCGGCACCGTCACTGGCTATAAAATCTACGTGGGGGAGGCCTCCCGACACTATACCCGAACCATTAATGTCGGTAAGGCCACAACCTCAACCGTGAACAGTTTGACCGTCGGCAAGATGTACTATTTCGCCGTTACGGCGTACAACAGTGCAGGCGAGAGCAGCTACTCCAACGAAGTCAAGGCGATCCAATGACCCACTAAGCTTGCATTAGCCACAAAAAAAGGGCCATCCCCGGCAGGGGTTGGCCCTTTTCCTCCGTTTCCTGTATGGACAAAGTGTCGTGCGTCTTTCCGTGAATTTTTCTCCCAAGCCGAAGCTCAGCTAACCCAGCATCCAAAAGTTCGACACGCCTGATTAGGAGCGGATGCACGCCTCCGTTTGTCTAAAATTCCGGTACAGCGAGCTTCAGGATAAACTCCATCATGTCCCCTGCGCTCGCGATCAAGCATGATGTTTCCGATAGACAAAATATACGTATCGTTAAACTACAGTTCTCTTCACTTTCACACCATCGACTGCGGACGGCTTGACCGTGGCACTGTGGCTTTAATGGAAGCGTGCTTATTATGCGGGAATGATAGAAAGACAGCCGTCAACTACGGAACGGGGTGAGATCCAGCGTCATGCGCTGGTCAATCCATGCCGAACTGACCAGCGACTAGACTGTTTTAGTTGCAGCGCGGGAGATGAGGAAAGACTCGGCAGACAATATCCTCAATGCGGCCCTTTATACCACCGCCACCGCCAGAATAGGCCGCGGTGATGTCACGCAAGAGATCATGTTTCGTAAGGACCGGTCTGACATACATTTCTTTCGTGGCTTTCATTTTCTCTCACCTCCTCTGGTGTTGTCTTAGCTGAGGTACGATTTTTTTCTTCATGCGTTCCTAAGATTTATTACTCTTCTTAGGGCTTGCAACATACCGTATTCTCTTGTGGTATTGCTTTACCTCTAAAGGAGGGGAATGCGCGGAAACAGCATTAAAACTATCTTTTGTCGAACGTGCAGCCATTTCAGCTGTGCATTAAACCATGCAACATACCATCAATGCAACTCTCATGAACCAGCGATTAGCGATGATACTTAGGATACAAAACCACTCGTGCTACTTGTAGTACTGTGATTGAATACCGAACAGCTCGGCATAGAGACCATGGCAACGCATCAGCTCGTCATGCGAGCCACTTTCCAGAATCCGCCCTTCGTCAAGCACATAAATGCGATCAACCATTTTCACAGTGGACAGGCGATGACTGATCAAAATCGCTATGCGACCTTTGGCCAACTCATGAAACCTGCCAAACAGCTCAGCCTCAGCCTTGGCATCCATCGCACTGGTCGGCTCATCAAGAATCAGAATTTGAGAGTCACGAAGAAATGCCCGCGCGAGCGCCACCTTTTGCCACTCTCCGATGCTCAGCTCATGTCCGCCGTCGAACAACTTGCCGAGCACTGACTCATAGCCTTTGGGCAAGCGTTCGATGGTCTCATGAACACCAGCCTGTTTGGCCGCCCGGGTAACGTCGGGAAGGTCGACATCCGGAGAGCTCACGCCCAAAGCAATATTGTCTTTCACCGAGAACTGAAACTTCACGAAGTCCTGGAATACTCCACTGACCGCGCCACGGACATCGGCAATCGGATAGTCCCGAAGATCCTCACCATCGATCGTAATGCGACCGCCTGAGGGGTCGTAGAGGCGGCATAGGAGTTTCACCAGCGTCGTCTTTCCCGCCCCATTCGCCCCGACGAACGCGATATGCTCTCCCGGTTTGATCGTAAAGGTGAGGTCTCGGATTGCCACACGTTCTTCATGTGAATATTGGAATGACACATGATCGAACGTAAGCCCCTGCGTGATCGGTCGAGGAAAAGCCTTCGGCTGTGCCGGCTTCGGCAAACGAGACTGAATGCTCAAGAATTCTCCCAACGTGGTCAGAAACAGATTACTCTCATAGAGTCTCGACACACTCCATCCCAAACTCTCCAGGAAGCCGGAGGCCCGCTGTACCGTCTGGAAAAACATGACGAGGTCACCCACGGTGAGCAGCCCCTGGAATGTTCGGAACGCCACAAAACCGTAGACCCCGAACACACCAACCACGCCGATGAGCTGCGCGGCAAGGCCCGCAAGGGCCCATCGGCGCTCTAACGCAATCCGTTCTCGGCGCAGCACCGATCGGGCATCTTGGAACCATTGCCGCAGTCGAGGACCGAGATCGAACAGTCGGATTTCTTTCGCTGCGGTGGCTTGCGTCAGCAGCATATTGACGTACCAGGCCTTCCGTTCAAGCGGCGTCCGTTCGCGCTCCCACACGAATAACCGGTTGGCTTGCTGCAGTCGAACGAAGAAGTACGGAACGGCCGTCAGCATCAAGACCGGGATCACTCCCCAATGCAGCCACCAGAGTATGGCCGCCATAGCAAGCAATGAAATGGCATCTTGGCCAAGCTGAAGCAAGGCGTTGAGAATCGCCGTCGGTTGATACGGCGCTTCTTGCTGTGCGCGATGGAGCGTATCGTAATAGCGCGCATCCTCATAGTACTCCAGATCGACCTCGATGGACTTTGCCTGAAGGAGCGCATGCATATGATCGGTGACGACTTGAGCATGAATCCTCGAAATCAGAGAGGCCATGCCGGTGAGCATGGCATTGATCACCGCGACACCCGCCAATCCTACAAGGATCGTGGTCATCCGGCTCAACGAGCCTTCGGCGGACGGAATCTTCAGCTCTTCGGTCACGGCATCGATCAACAACTTCGTCAGATACAGCACCGCCAGCGGAAGAAGACCCTGGATTATCCGTACGGCGATACTGCAGATGGCCAGGCTCGGGCTGCTCTGCCACACGAACGAGAGCGCATGGCGAATCGTCAACAGGAAGGGCCGAATGCGATTGAGAACGATATTCCTGGCCATCAAAACAGATATTCCATCAGAGCGTCATCGCCCTGTTATTCGGACATCGAACGGCAGGATCTCGTCCCTCGCCGGCTGCAGTATCCGGAGGATATGAAAACGTGACCGTGTAACGTTGCCAATGCAGGCCCGTCTCGTGAAAAGGCAGGCGATCCAATGTGAGCCACGCATGGCCATCGAGATGTGACGCGTCTTTCCTCACACCACATTGAAACCGCACCGGATATCCCAACCGCCTGGCGAACCAATAGAGAGCCAACGACCGTGGGAAGCAATTCCCTTTCCTGTTATAGGGAAACAATGTCAGCCACCGATCAACGTAGTAGGCCACATCCTCCATCACCCTGTCGTCAGGCCTCCTCGACATCGAGTGCGGAGTGACTCGATGCAGTACCAGCGGCAAACTCTTGCTTCGCAACAAAAGGCGAACCCACAACACCACCAGGCCTACGCCCAGCAGGGTCCAATACTTTTTCACGATCCGGATCACAGCGGATTCCAAGGTGCCGACTACAGAATATTTACCCACCGTGCTCGACCCAACGATTGATCGCTCCTCGAATCGTAGGGGGCAACAAAGTCCTCATGGTCCGGTGAAGAAGAAAAATGAACCGAGCAAGACGCGGGAGAGAGGTTCGCCAGCGAAACCACGCAGGAGGGGTCATGACGAGAGGATTCTGATCACGACAGAGCATCAGGCCAAACTTCCAACGCTTCCACCAGGAATCTTTTAAGGAGAGATAAAATACAACCGCCTCCGACTGATGGGCTCCGGCATGACGATCTGCCAGCAGAGTGGGCGGCATACGAAGGGATAAGAGTTGCACCACTGAACCGGCGGAGAACCGCGCGAGCACCGCTTCGGGTAGGGGGGCATCCAACAGGCGATGCGCGAGCGACAATCCCATTGACACCAAGCGCCGGCAGCGCCACGCCGATGCATTCGAGTAGATCCGCTCCCAGTCCAGATGCCGGTGTGAGCGAAGCAGCTCGGCGACGTCGCACACCCATTTGAGTTCTTCCCACACGTGCTTCGAACCATGGACACATAAGACGATCAACAGGTCTTCCGGCGCCAATCCTTGGACTGTCTTGTTTGCCACGACAAGAGGCACACGATGCTCCCAAAACTCGGGGCGATCCAACTGAAACATGAAATACTTCTCTGTTATTGCCCATTGGAGATCGACACGAAAGAGCATCCGCCTCTTGATGAACACATGGTATGGACCGTCCTCCTGGTCCGTCTCTCCCGGCGCAGAGGAACGGTCTTTCCTCTCATAGCCAGATGCCAGTAATACAGCCTCCGCATCGTCAATGGCGCGTTCGGGGACGAGCAGATCCATGTCGTTGAAGTCGCGAAGCGCCACATCGCCATAAATCGAGGCCGCCAAGGTCGCTCCTTTGATAGGGATGACCGGCACTCCACGAATTGCCATCGCCTCACACAAGGCGGCGATTTCCTGGGCAAGCAACCGGTTGAGCAAGGCGACGGCTTGCGTCCTCCGGCGTAATTGAGTCAAGAATTCCACGGGTACGAGATCGGAACAACAGGCAGACAGACTCCGATACAACAGGGAGCCGACGCCATGGTACCAAGCCAGGTCAAGAACGAACGCCCAATCAAGCGGCCCCTGCGCGCTGCGCCTGATACGTTCCTCGAGCTCGTTCGTGACAACCGTACGGGCACACCAGACCAAGAACTCCGATTCAGGTCGCAATGAGAACTGCGGGGTCGGCATCATTTTTGTTCGAGAAGCGGCGTGAGCAGGTTCGGCAAGTCGAAGATATCATGGCCGAAATGTAAGCGGTAGCAGTTCACCTGTCGCGCGAGTTTCGCTAATACCTGGAATTCACGTCTAGCCACCTCGGGATCAAAAACCAATAACGCCTGTGGGAGGAGAAGTTCCAAGGCCCGCCTCTTGGAGAGAAGCTCCAGGTGGCTATGAGGAACATCGGCGACATGGGGGAACAGCACCATGGCCGGCCGACAGCGCTCGCCGATCGAAGTCGGATACAGATCCTCAGCATGGAAAGACCGTTTGCGCGAACCGGGATGAGGAACGTGATCAGGG
>JAICUC010000080.1 GCA_025936075.1 Nitrospira sp.
AGGATTCCCCGACATGAGAATGATGCGGAGACCGCTCCGGATCATGGTTGCGCGAACTGCCAGTTCATGGCCGTTGACGTGCGGGAATTGGTTGGAGCTTGTGGCGAGCTGAAAAGCCGGTGGCGGTAAGACCAGGTCTGTGATCAGTAGGTCGATCGGTCCTTGATGTTGCGTGCAGATCTTGAGCGCTTCGGAACTCCCGTCTGCCTCCAGTACGGTGAATCTCGACCCTTCAAGCAGAGCTTTGCAGAGTGTGAGGACCTGGAGTTCGTCGTCGACGACGAGGATGGTCGGCGAAGCTTCTGATGATTGACCACCCTGCGGCCTCTCCATGCGTTGGGTCCTCCCGCTCTCATCATAGTGCTGAACATTTCGCAGGGCTAGGAAAATTTCTATTTTAGTAGGTGTGCCACGAAACATGGAAAGCGGTTCACAGGGAAGCTATCAGCTCGCGCGACTCTTGAGCGCCTCAAGCCGGTTCTTCTCAAGACTGACGTGCAGCGATTTTTCCTGGGTCACGACGACTGCTCCCGGCGCCTGTCCCTTCGCCTTCTTGACCCACTTGCGCCGCGTGTAGATCACCTCGCCCTTGCCGCTTTTCTTGAGGTCACTGTAGAGGAGCGCCAACATGGCGGCGTCACGGAGGGTTTCGGGCGGGGGATCGGTTCCTTTGCCTAATCTCACGACGACGTGCGAGCCGGGCATTCCGCGAGCGTGCAGCCAGAGATCGTCGCTCTTGGCCAGACCGAATGTCAGTTCGTCATTTTCTCGGGCATTGCGTCCGACAAAAATCGGCAGACCATCCGTCGAGGTGAATCGGCGGAATGGACCACGCCGTTGATCACCGGTCGATTGGTGCTTGTTCGTGGTTGCTCGATCGAGCGTCGGGGTATTCGCGGGAGATGACGGCATGGCCGGCGGAGTCCAGGTTCCTTGCTCCATGTGCGTGATCTCCTGGCGCAGCCGCTCTATGCGGTGCCCCGCTTGCTCGATACGTGGCTTGAGTTCATGTTCGGCGGCAAGATATTTGCGATGCTTGCGAAAGTAGTCATCCATGTTGCTCTGGGCCGATTTCATAGGATCGAGCGGAATCGTGATGGTGGGAAGTCTGTCATCGAAATAATCTGTCAGCTCAATATGATGGGTTCCCTTCATGATCGCGCTGAGATTAGCCTTGATCAATTCTCCATACCGGGCATAGTCGAGATAGGCGGAAGCTTTTGCTAGGTCGTACCGCCAGGCCTCAATCAATCGCTGCTCTTTTTTAAGCGTTTTTTTGAGGAGACGCAGACGTTCTTCTTTTATCCCATTGATGGTTTGTGTGGCCTCCTGTTCGCGGTAATACTCATCGATTGTTTCTGAAACAGGGAGGCTGCCCCCAACAGCACCTGCGAAACGGCTGGGTGCCGTTTCGTGGTTGCTGTTGCGGTGAGACGGTGACACATAGGCCTGTCCGGCGAGATGGTGTTGGCGGCTGAGATCTCTCAGAACTCGGCGTTCGGCGTCGAGGATCAGGATATTGGCCTTGTTGCCGGTCAATTCACATACGATTGTGTGCGGTCCCTCTCTCCCGGTGATCTGCAATTCAACGATACGGTCATTCCCAATCTGACGAATATCGTCGATCCGCGCTCCCTGGAAATGGGCTCTGAGAAATTGGCAGAAGGGTGGGGGTGTTGGAGGATTGGCTAATGGGTGTGTGGTGACGTGCAAACGAGCGAGGTTCGGTCGGCAGCAGATCAGCAGCCGATGTGTTTGGCCCGGCACGCGTATATCCAGCACCAACGTATGGTGTGCGGGTTGGTGGATCTTCTGAATCCAACCGCCGCGCAGGAGAGGGGAAATCTCCGTAAGAACCGCTGCCACATCCGACGCGGTCAACATAACGAGTCCATGCCACTGTCTGCTCGAAGGCTCGACCTGCGCCTCAATGTGGTCTCATGAGGACAATCCGGTTACATGATCTGAACGGTTCTTCCGTCAGCACTGTACGATCTGCTGTACAAACCCGCAAGAGTGCCATGAAGATTTTTGACATCATCATGGAGTACCTGAGTTAATCTATGCATTGCTGGTTGATTACGGCAAAGACATAGCCGGTCAGGCTTCCAGCTTGCGCCCGTTCTCTTGCTACGCTAGAGTCTTCCCGGCATTTCATGCGTCATCGTTCCCTCATGCTCCTTCTCGATTCGCAGCGGCTTGCGCAATTGCAGGATGAGTTTCGTTTCTCGATGCGTCGGTTGTTTGCCGATCTGTGCCGGGAGGTGCATGCCGACCATGCTGATGTGGCCGGAGAATTGAGGATCCCGACCGACTTCTTTGATCGGCTCCGTTCAAGCCTCACACTACGAGTCTATTCCAATTGGAAAGTTGTCGGATGGATCGAGACGCTGAATGACCTCGTGTATCTCTTGGATGTGCTTCGGCAGCTCAAGAGTGAACAAGATCGGCCTGAATTTGCAGAACAATTGCTGGACGACTGTCAGGAGAAGTTTTTTGAACATGGTTATCTGGATGAGCTCTTTCCGGCAGGCCAGCCTCACGCAACGGGGTTAGAGAAACGGTTGTTCGGGCTGTGTCGGAAATTAGCACAAGGATTGGTCCAGGAGTCTCTCTGGTTTGCCCCGGCATTGCCGGTCAAATGGTGCCGCCAGCGGAAGATAAGACATTGGGATGTGTTGGGAACGTTGACCGGCAGCTTCGAGCGTGGAGAACCGGCCGGGACGATTGCTGCCGGTATCGCAGGTGCATGGTGCGGGGCGCCGAAAAATGTTCGACAGACGTTGGCTCACCCGTCAGGGCGTGTGATATTTCGAGTGGAACCAATCGGCATAACGGTGAAGGCCGGTAAAGTTCTCTCACCAATCTGGTCGAGTTGGGGACGAGAGGGACAATGGCAATGGACGTACCATCCACCAGTCGCCGCAATCCATAACGGCGACGACTCTGTCACCATCGGTCCGACTCTTGTCTACGGAAGAGATCGTCAGCCGAGAACCGTAAAACTCACAGATCAGCGACAGATTGCACGGATTGCTCGCGCTTGGGAGACCATCCGGCTCGTGTGGCCTGACGGCCATGATGTGCTGGCGTTGTTGACTTCCCGCATTATCCCGCTGCAGGCGAAGGGGGTGGTCAGCTTCAGCTACCGGCATCGGCCCGGACTGTCATTCATTAACTGTTTCGATCGTGGCAATCTTGATCTGATTGATGACCTGATCCATGAAAACAGCCATCACCACTTGAATCTTCTGCTGCGAAAATATGTCATGTATCATGGGGACCATAACCAACGGATCTTCTATTCACCGTGGCGGCGGAGTCTCCGGCCGTTGCGTGGCATTCTTCATGCGACCTTTACGTTCACCATGGGTGCGCTCTTGTTCCAGCGGCTTTCGCTCTGGGCTTCAGGACGGGACGGGGCGGTGAGATGGAAGAAGGCCGGTCTGACACTGCGAGACTTGCACCGGGCGCGCTTTCGTTGTTTGGAAGAAGTGGAGTCCGTCCGCTATTCGCTGCAAGACTTGCACTATGCCGATCACCATCTTGGGTGGCTCACGGGTTCAGGTCGGAGCTTGGTCGGATCGCTGACAGACGCGATCGATCAGATCGAGCGTCACAGTAAGCAACTCAAACGAGAAGTGTATCGTGCCACCTTCGGTCCTGCGCTGCAGAAGCACATCAGAGAACTCCAACAAGCTCGCCGAACCTACGGACCGGTTCGGTTGAGTAAAGCCTGACAGTAGAAGCAGTCCTATTGCTTGACGATCAGTCCAATCGGAGTAGACTCGATCGCAAGAGGTGAGATTATGTACGGCTTGGAAGGGATACATCATCTAAAAATTGCACGGGCTGCTCTGCATGGGTGGTTGTGCTGTGTGACGCTGGTTTCCAGTGTGATCGCCGCAGGAGCGGCAACGATTGAAAATCCAAAGGCTATCAAAGTCGAGAAACTGCTCACTCTTATCCGAGTCGCAGAACTCGAGTCGGAATATGACTCACTCACTCAGAAATATGTCAGTGAATATGAGCAACAGATAAGAAAGTCCATAGCGAGCACCTACCCGAACCTGGCTGGCGAAAAGAAGAGGGATATCGAACGGCTTCTAGACGCATTCTTGAAGGACATCAGAACATCGATAGGGCAAGTTGAGACTCTCCACGATCATTTAAAGCATGCGTATTCGAGGAGTTTTGGCGAAGATGAACTGGACCGCCTCATTGCGCACTATTCCTCTCCGCTCGGTGAAAAGGATGCGGGAATGAAGAAGAGTGCTGCCATCGAATACAACAAGATGTGGACGGCCCAATTCATGAACCAATACAAGGCCAGAGTCGAGAAGCTGTTTCAGGTGATCGCCGTGGTCGCGAGAGGCAAGGGGAAGCAGGGGGCCTAGCGGCAACAAGTCCTGCCACCGTTACCCAGGCGTCTGTCTGCCCGGCGGAATCGCCACATCAGAGCAGTGAAACACACCGATTAGCGATAGGGCGAACAACCACAGGACTCTGTCAACCCCCCTGCCAAACCTACGGACCAGTGCGGTTAGGCAATCTGTAGCTTACCCCGCCGGTTTCTGTTGCCATTTTTCCTCCGGCTAGACATTACTAAAAGTGCGTTGTAACATTGTAAGGACGTGAGGTGAGAAATGATTAAGAGATTACAAAAGCATGGGAACAGTGCAGCGTTGATCATTGAAAAGCCGGTCATGCAGGCACTAGGCATCACGGAAGAAACTCCGCTACAAGTCACGGTGAATGGTAATGCGCTCGTCATTACGCCGGCGAACGTCGGTGTGGGGCCCGAGCGTATGAAGGCCACGATCAAAGAGCTGCGGAAGAAGTATGGGCCGATGCTGAAGCGGCTCGCGGACTGATGCCGTGGAAGACGTCATCTTCCTCAGTGTGGACGACGTTCTGTTGATCCACACCGATACTATCGGCATAGACGGTGGTTCACATGGCGTCAGAGATCACGGCTTGCTGGATGCCGCCGTGGCAATGCCGCGGCAGCAGTTTGGGGGAGAATATCTACACGAAGATCTTCCTGCGATGGCAGCAGCCTACATGTTCCACATCGCCCAGAATCACCCTTTCGTTGACGGAAACAAGCGTGCGGCTGTTCTGTCTGCGCTTGCCTTTCTCCACGTGAATGGAGTTCAGGAGCTTCCTGATCCCAAGGAGTTAGAGGCCGTTACTCTCAAGGTCGCAGCCGGCGAAATAGGTAAGGACTCTTTGACCAAGTGGATTCGAAAGAATGTGGGCAAGAAGAAATAACTCTCCGAGAATATATCAAAGATTTCCACAAGTCCGCTAAACCTCTGGGCCACTGCAGTGAAGTAAAGCTTAAGAGTGGGAAGGTGTTTGAATTGCGAGCAGGCGTACGAGGTCTTGCATTGATGGAACTCTTGCTGACTTCCTGCATCTATAACGAGATAACATACTTTAAGCCGATTGGAGGGTCCTTCTACACAGAATGTTATGGCCCTGACGCTTGATGTAAGTGATATCGAATTGGATAAATATGTCCTGCGATTTTCATCGGTGAATCTTGATGGGTTGTCATTACTGTTCCAAGTGTCACCATAGAGAAGGTTACCGAATATGTTTGCTATAATTTTTGCTGATTACACGGGAGGTTCTACCTGATACAGTGAGGGGATCGACGGTTTACGGTTCCACCGTCACATCCACAAACGCTGGCAGACTGTCGGCGCCCATCTTATCCGTTACACGCAATTTGAAGCGATACGTCCGAGGCTCTGAGACGATTGGTGCGAGAAAGGACGCCTCCAGGTTATTGGCGTCGAGCAGCGAAATCTTGCTGCCTCGCACTTGGCTCCAACTATAGTAGAGCGCTTCACCTTCCGGGTCCCGGCTCCTCATGCCGCTGAGCTTCACGCGGGAGCCGGCCTTGATGGATTTGTTGAATCCAGCATCGGCGACCGGCGGTTCGTTCGGCTCATCGTTCACCTTCACATCCACATCCAGTGAAGCCTGCTTTCCACGATTGGTGACGGTGATGGTAGTCTTCCCGTTGCCGACGATTTGAAGCAAGCCAGCCGCCACTACCTTAATAACCTTATCATTGGAAGATGTGTAACCCGTTCCGCTGGCCGGTGTGCTGATGCGTCGAGTGACGCCGTCGGCAAAGTCGGCGACGATCGGAAGTTCGAAAATCTTGCCCAACGAATCCACGTGGCCGAAGGCGGAGGACTGTCCGGCTCTGCCTAAGTGCAAAGGTTTGTCCGTCTCAAAATCGATGGTTGTGAGGGTAGCGGAGGGTTCAACCTTCACAATGACTTCATCGAAGACAGATCCGGTCCCCAATCGTCCACGGGAGATTTCGGCCACTGCCAACAGACGCATCGGCCCGATGCCATCCTGGGGCACTTTCAGTGGGCCTCCAAAGGCAGGCTCCTGTTCGGCTGAGGCCGCCATCGCGACCGGCGCCACAATGGAGCCCATGGCCGTTGAGTCATCCTGTTCGACCAATACCTCGTCTTGTTCACCGTACCAGTAGTAGCGGACCTTGACGATGCCGGCATCCTTTCCGAGGTCCACATGCGCGGTCACGGTGCTTCCAGCGGAAAGTTTCGCTCCGGTAACCGGTTCAATGATCTTGAATGCCAGGGCGTGCGGCGGTAAGCAAAGGTAAAAGGTAAAAATGAAAAAGACAGAGTCTCGAAGAGATGTGTGCCGATTCACGTCACCTCGTCAGGTGATAGGGAACGTCGATGAGAATCACTCGCTCTTTGAAGAGAAGTGCGGCTTTCAGCAAAAAGGCCCGCTGGTTATGCAGGACGTTCTGCCACCATCTTGCCGGAAGAATTTCCGGTATCACGACGGTGATCCAGGCGTTGGGGTCCTTCTCGAGCACTTCTTCGACGTAATCCAGTAGCGAGCCCAAGACCGATCGGTACGGCGAGGAAAGGGCGATCAAATTGACTCCACCGCCCCATTGAGCCCACTGGATCTTAACTTTGGCGCTTTCTTCGGGATCGAGATCCACATACACGGCGCGAACTTCTCCAGGTCGGCTTCTCGCGTAGTCCAACGCACGAACCACGGCACGATTCAAGCCACTGATCGGAATAATTACGATATTGCGACGAGGCAATGGAGGCCGTTCACCTCGACGGTCCAGTGCGATCTGTTCCTTGACGGCCTTATAGTGGGAGCGAATCCCTTGAAACATCAAGAGGAGGATCGTGACCAGCAGGAACACGATCCAGGCTCCCTGCATAAACTTCGTCGTAGCGATGATGATTGTCGCGATGCCGGTCGTCAGCGCGCCGGCCCCATTGACGATCAGTTTGGTCTGCCAATGCGGCCCTTTTTTCATGAGCCATCGCTTCACCATGCCGGCCTGAGAGAGGGTGAATGACACAAACACGCCGATGGCATACAAGGGAATCAGCGCGTGCGTATCTCCCTGGAACAAAATCAGCAGGAGGCAGGCTAAGAATCCCAGAATGATAATACCGTTGGAAAAAACAAGCCGATCGCCGAACGTCGCCATTTGATGCGGCATGAATCCGTCACGCGCCAAAATCGATGCCAAGTTGGGGAAACCGGCGAAGGCGCCGTTCGCCGCCAGGACTAGGAGGGCCATGGTGCCGATCTGCACGGTGTAATAAAAGAGACCGGTGCCAAATGTGAGACGAGCCAGCTGAGAAATGACGGTTTCGTCTGCTTTGGGTAGGATGCCATGATGGTAGGCCATCCAGCTGATTCCTATGAACAATGATGCCAGGATGGCCGACATCCATAGCATGGTGGTCGCGGCATTTTTGGATTCGGGTGGCCGAAAGGCTTTGACGCCGTTTGAGACAATTTCCATGCCGGTGACTGCGGAACAGCCTGCGGCAAAGGAACGAAGAATCAAAAATAAGGTCAGATTTTCTATATCAGCGGAGCTTGTCATGTGAGGAGGTCCTCCGGGATTAAAGAAGGACCTGACTGTCCCTACCATCACGAGAAAGCCTAAAGCGGCGATAGCGAAATAGGTCGGGATGGCGAAAAACTTGCCTGATTCACGGACTCCGCGCAGATTCATCACGATCATAAAAAGAATGGCGATAAGCCCCAACGCTTCGCGATGGACAAATAGACTTGGAATAGCCGAGGTGAGTGCCGCGATGCCTGCGGCGACGCTGACGGCCAGGGTTAAGACATAGTCGATCATCAATGCCGCCGCAGCGACCAGTGCCGGCCTATCGCCAAGGTTGGATCGCGCGACGACATACGCTCCGCCTCCCTCCGGATATTCGTAAATGATCTGACGATAGGAAATGGTCAGGATCAGAATCAGGAAGAGAATGGCGAGGCTGACCGGGATCGACCACGCGACTGCAGCGGCTCCGGCGAGCACCAGTACAAGCAAAATTTCTTCCGTTGCATAGGCGACCGAGGAAATGGCGTTCGAGGAGAAAATGGCAAGGGCGATCGTTTTTGAAAGCCGTTCGTGTCTCGCTTGAGCGGTCTTAAGAGGATCTCCCACAAGCCAGCGTTTCAGAATCATGAAGGGATTATCTCATAAACCTTCTGGAGGGTGAATGTTAAGATGGCCTTGACCATAGGGCGAAAGGCTCAGAGGGGAAGAGCCCTCCCTAATCTTGCTTCTCCATTGGCCAAATCTCTGCGCGACAAAAATAAATGAAGCCGTTGCGACTATGGCAACGGGTGTGCTGCTGCCCGTGTTCGAACGGAAACAAATAGGTGCCGGGTATCTCCTTCCCTCACTGATCATGCTCGTCTGAAAAATAAATATAGCTCTATAGAAACACTGCATTACAGGACACGCTCCTCTCCGATGCATTGACAGCAACAATAGCAGTCTATAAGGTGATATGTGACGTTCAGTACAACGTCGGCTGTCCCATCTCTCGCGCTTTCCTTCCCACTCCTGCGCGTCTGATTCCTCAGTCTTAGCATTTCTTCGAATAATGAGTGTCATCGAGTCAAGTGGTGCAGTGTGCGTCTGCAAAGTGAGTATGTGTGTAACGATTCATGGCCGGCATCGCATGAATCCATCCTGAGGTGTATCAGAATAATCACTATGAGGAGGTAAGCATGATGAAAACAGTTACTACAACATGTAACGGAGTAGTCTTAGCGCTGGTGATGCTCGCCGCACTGTCAATACAGTCAACTCCACTTGCGCAAGCAGCAGATTCACACGTGGAAGGAACCATGGTGTTCGTTCCGAAAGAAGAGCATGGTGTCCCGATAGGAGAACGTGCTGTCATGGCGCCGGGTGCAGTGGAAGATACGCTCAAGGCCTGTCGGGCCAGAATTCCGGAGTTGGCCAGTGTGGGGCAACACATGTTGGCTGAACAAAGTTGTGTGGGAGAAGAGAAGACGAGGAACGCGATCCGGTCGGCGCCGAAATTTTGAATGATTTGCTACGTGACTCTCGTGTTCGGAGACGGGCGATGAGTGAACAGAGGCAAACGGCACATTCGAAGTGGTATCAAAGTGAGGTGATCAAAATGTATCAGATCTATAGTTTGCTGACGATTATAGTGCTCTTGTGGGGCATCACGATGTGGGCCTCGATCCCAGAGGAAGAAGAAGATAGGCGGTATTGATTGTTCAGTCAGATTAGCATCCAAGGTCGGGCCGCAAGCATATGGCACAACGGAGTATTCGTCCATGCAGGACAATAGTGCCTGTTTTCCGAAGACAGGATGTCGTCCAGCATATGAGGAGGAATGATGGAAAGAGCGACTGTAACAAGCAGTCATAGTTCAACCAAGCGATGGTTGTTCTTCGATGGGATCCTAGGGGACAGGACGGCCCACTTGCTGGAGGCCCTTGACGGGGTCGGGTATGTCACGACGGGAATGAGTTTCCTGGCGGTCAGCATCGTGCTGTTTGTCCGTGCTTGGTATGTCTTCGCGAGTGCTGTCGGATCGGATGCGGTTCTCGCCGTCCTCGGATTGGTGCATGACCTCTTACTGGTCATCATCTTGTTGGAGCTGTTTAGGACCACTATTAATTTTATCAAGACCAAAGTGATTACCTTGGAGCCGTTCTTGTATATCTGCGTGATTGCGTCAACGCGGCGCATCCTGACAACCGGAGCCCAAATCTCGTATATGGACGAACTAACCGATCTCGTGTTCAACCGATATCTCATGGATCTTGGGGCGAATGTGCTCGTCGTGGTGGCTTTGATCATTGCGGTGTATGTCTCTCGTCGAGCATTCCTACCGGCCGTGACTGAAGGGGCTGAAACGGCTCAGGTTACTGATCGCATGGGCGAGAGAGCAGAGTCGCGTCTGCAAGAGACGGACGGACAGCTCGACAGGTTTAAGAAAGAATACGCATGAGGCTGAGAAAGAGATTTGCAAGGCAGTATCGTGAATTCACGGCTTGGATCAAGCTGATCACCTTCTATGAGATTGCTGCGGGAATGAAGTCGACCATGAGCCATCTCATCCACTACAAGCCCGTGACTCTTCAGTATCCACATGAGAAGCGGATTCTGCCGGACAATTATCGGGGCATGTTGGCCTTGCTGCGGTATGACGATGGAACCGAGAAGTGCGTCGGGTGCGATCTCTGTGAGGCCGCCTGTCCCTCACGCGTCATCGCCGTGGTGAGCGCCGAAGTTCCGGGGGAACCGACGAAGCGATACGCACAAGCATATTCGATGGACATGACACGCTGTTTGTTTTGTGGCCTGTGTGTTCAAGCCTGTCCGGTCGATGCTCTGGCGATGACCCGGGAATATGAATGGGCCGTCTATGACAAGCGGGACCTGCTCCTCAACAAGCACCAGCTGTTGGCCATTGGGGATCGTGCGTTTCAGATACGCGAGAAACGTCTGGAGTTCCAGCATCCGAATCTCGCGGTCTTCAATGTAGCCTCCGCAAACCATCCATCCAAGGGATGCTAGTAGCGTGGGAAGGAGGTTTGACCTGAGCATGCCGTAGGATCTCATCGCCGAGGCATGGTGGGATTGGTTCCATCGAACTACTTCTGATTGCATGTATGACTGTCTGATCTTGAATGCGACGGTGAGAAGGGTGTTGTAGGGCAAGCCCATAGGAGGGTGTCATGGACTGTCCACGCTGCCAAGGCTTGATGATCGAAATCGACCTGAGAGAGATGTCGACTCGGGACTGTGTGTCGGGCTGGCGGTGCCTGCTATGTGGTGAGACGACGGACTCAGGGATTGAGGCCAATCGTATGAGTCACGGTCAACCGAGCCAGAACCGGGCACGTGTCCCCGGGTCTCCTACGGCCAAGTCTGGGAAAGGCAGTGTGAGATAAACCTTAAAGACCAGGTGCGATTCAGCCGTTCGTACGGTGAATACAGCAGCAGATAAGCACCGGGAGGAAGTTATGAGCAGATGGCGTGATTTCCGGCGGGCGATGGCAGCGGAACTCTTCTTGCTCGCATACGCGATGGCGTGGGTGGTAGCGCTGCTTGTGACTCACCTGTTGACGAAGTAACAGAGTGTCAAGGCGTTGTCACCGTGCTGAAGATTTCCTGTGAGAGGTCTGAAAATGCAGCGGGTCTCTGAGGGTTTGAAGCTCGCGGTAATAGTAGAGCGGGGTTGGTCGTTTGTTGTCAAACGTCAGTGTGCGTACACCACAATATCAGCCAGGCGGATTGCTATGATTGGCTCATAATCCATGCTTCACATAAAAAAATGCTCTGGTAAGCCGCCCTTATGAGCGTACGCGCACCATCTGCTCTCTCACTAAAACATATCCACCTCGTTTACATAACGGTATGGTTGTTCAGTGTTATTGTAGGGAGTGCGCTGATCGGGGTTCCGTTATTCGGATATGTCTATGGATATACCTGGCTCGATTGGACGATGTTCGTGCTCCTCTACATCATCACGGGACTGGGCATTACGGTCGGGTACCACCGCCTGATCTCGCACAGGAGTTTCAGCTGTCCCGACTGG
>JAICUC010000364.1 GCA_025936075.1 Nitrospira sp.
CTTCACATTGAGCTTTCGCGCTTGTTCCAGCATGGGATAGGCAACGCGCTCATCGTCCATCCTCCAGCCCCGGTCGAACCCCTTCGGGCAGGAACCGGTGTAGCATTTCCAAGCGTCGATCTTGAGGGTTTCAGCCTGCATCGCCATGAATTCCAAATCAGCCGCACCCAGCTGAGGGGTCGCCAGACCGTGCGCCAGCATCCGTTGCGAACCGGCCAACCGGTTGACCTCATCGCGAATATGGGCCATCTCCTTCGGCGGGACGACGGCCTCTTGTGGATAGGGTCCCGGCGGTGTGCTGATGAGTCCTACGGTGGTTTCGCTATCGAAAAATACTTCTTTCACAAAGTTCTTCCAGGATAGATCATCGAGTGTGCCTCGATCTCCTGCCAGTTTCGGGTTGAGCCCCGCCTCGCGAATGTGCTTTCTCAACGACAGCAGTGCCTGTTTGGAAACGGCGCCCTTCCGACTGGATTCGGCATCGGAGGGATCGTAATGGGAACTGACGTAGTGGGTCTGCACATCGAAGATAAAATACGGATTTCCCTGCTGTTCGGCAAATGCCGTTGCTTCGAACAGCTCGATTTCTCCGATGTTGAAAAATCGGCCGAATGCATGGTTCATGGCCAGTAACGCAGCCGCCATACCACCGGTGGTCTTCAAGAAATCTCGGCGTGTCAATCCACTCCGGGCTGCCGCCTTTTCCACCAATTCTCTCGTGACCCGCTCGACACAAGCCTGCTCATCCGTTTGGCGAATTGGGAGAAACTCCTCATTGGATACGATCTGCGTCGGGACAGGAGCCGGCAACGTCCTGCCTTTCTTCACGGAGAGACCGCCAAAGAATAGTCTTGGTGAATGCCCCATGACAGACCTCTCCATCTAGAC
Organism: Nitrospira sp.; assembly: GCA_025936075.1. Classification (GTDB taxonomy): domain Bacteria; phylum Nitrospirota; class Nitrospiria; order Nitrospirales; family Nitrospiraceae; genus Nitrospira_D. The sequence continues at coordinate 889 of JAICUC010000364.1, forward strand.
AAGATCCACTGATTGTGTGGATTACTCGATGCGCTGTCAAGCAAGCGCTGCCAGGACAGGTCGGGGGGTAGTCTAGGGAAAGGCTTATCTGGGCGTGAATGAAGCCGTTGAGGATTTCGCCCGGGAAAGAGATGTTTGTATGCCGGGAATCTCTACGACCACATCCGACTGAGGATCGGCATCTTGATCTTTCCCGTCGTGTCCAACGCTATACAGGACGCCTTTTTTCATGTTCACCAACATCGGCAATCCCGTATAGGGATCGTAGAAATTTTGCCCCGCTTTCGCGATCCGTGTGAGAAGATCTCCCTCTCCGGAGCCACGTCTGATCCACGCCTGTAAACTGGCCAGCCGAAGGTGGGCATCCGTATCGACCACGAATCCGTTGTACCGGTCCCATTGAGCAAGCGGTTCAAGACCGACAATGTTTTCAATGGGATTGGTGAAATAGTCCATCAGGCCGGATGCCGGAAAATGGATATAGTTTTTCCACCTCGGCAGCGAGCCATATCGTCCTTCGCCGGCAGTTTTGTACGACGCGTCGTAATAGTCCGCATAGTCGTTGAGACGGCGTTGCACCGGCAAAGGAAGAGCCGATGTCACCATCATGTACACCGACTGCTCTTCGGCCCTCGCTGCTTTCAGTTGTGTCCCATATGTCTTCGAGGCCGAAACCAGTTCACTTTGCATGGGCCAGCGCAGCGAAAGTTCCGTTTGGTCAAGCGGGCGAAGGAATTTCGTGACGCGCCCCAGGTATTTTCCATCAAAGTCAGCGCTGAGGAGTAACCCCGAGGCAACTGCAATATCGTCATTGATCGCCTGCAGTGCCAGCATTTTCACGGCAAGGGTCCTGGCTTGACCCAGGACGATGCGCCACGCTTCCATGTCCGTTTCAAGCCGGTCGACGCCGGGATCTGCGCCTTGCAAGAACCCATCCGCCACATGGAGTTGGTGGGCGAAAGCCATTGCGGCGCAGGGCGGGCCGGCAGGTTGGCCGTAACCCCAGTCTTCAAAGGGAAGTTTTTTCCACTGACTGTATCGATTGAGCACCAGCTGATGCTCATCCCCCAGTCTCTTGATGGTCTCCTGATGGGACTTGAATTGGCCGAGAGGATCTGTGCTGCGAACCCAGCCGCGCATGACATCGGCTGATGCATTGGACCCCTTTATCATTCTCGATCCGGAACCTCCAAAACAAACCAACGCCGAATTGCCGTCGTTCACCTCAGGCTTCCGATCATACCCCTCTTGGATTGGATCGTGACCAGACGGTGCGTCAATCCCGAGGAAGAGAAAGTAGCCGTTATTCTTGAAATCGGACAGGGTGTGTTGAGGAGTGGTCGTGAGGCTTTGAAATACCGGAGATGGCGACTCTTCCATGATGATCCAGGTCAGTGCGATGGCACCGATCCCTAACGCGACGAGAACTCCCGAGAGCATCAGCATCCCTACACAGGTCACCACGATCGCACGCGTGGTCGAAAAACATGAGCCGACAAAGCCGGCAATCGCAATTCGGATTCGACTCAGCGTACGACTGGATTTTCGGCTGAGCTTCGACTCCGCTACTGGCTCCCGAGTCTCAGTTGTCCTAACATTTCGGGACGACTCAAAGAGCACATCAACAGCAGCAGCAGCAGCCGCCGGCATCGACCGGCTGACTTCATGCCGTTCCGAAATCGACGAAGGCACGTGTGCAATGGGAGAGGCTTGAGCCGGCTCGATAAATCGGATCGAATCTCCTGTTTCGCCCCATTCCTCTTCGGGCGCCGGTTCAGAAACCGGTTCAGAAGTCAGTTCAGGAATAGGAGACCGCGCCTCAACAAACTCCATTGCCTGCGGGTGCCGTTCATCAGTCAGCGCCTCGGTCTGCTCTTCGGCGAGATGGGGAGATGCCGCTATTTCAGGCGATTCCCCAATTACCTGTGGCTTTTGTAATGTCTGGAAAATTGGAATGTTTTCGATTTCTTCGCTCAACGTCTCGCTTGTAGGTCGTGATGAGGTGAGGGAAGGCTCATGAACAGCGCTCTGAGCGGCCTCGATCGCGCGATCGGCGTCCGTACTCAAAATGGAGTCAGCGTTTTGCGGCAGAGCTCCTGTAGGATCCACTCTATCGTCTGTGAGCGATTCGCTCTCGAAAATCGGCGACGCGAACGCTGGCAGCTTATCCATCGTCAGAGCGCTCGCCTGCGGCGGCTGTTCCGGTTTTACAAAGGTGAAGTCGCTTTCTGTCTGAATGGAGACTGGTTTCACATCGAGGGTAGGAATCTCCGGTTCAGGCGAGACCGGCGTCTGTAGAGCCGGAGCAATCGAGAACGTTTCCGTTTCTGCAGCAGGCGGGATTGAAGGTTGCGCTTGATCTTCACTTATGTTCGTTACCAAGTCCGAGTCAGCTTCAGCCGATCGTTCTACCATTGACTCCGTGCTTGTGGCAGACGACTGCTCTGTTTTTGTCGGGAGAATCGAAATGGCCGATTCTTGAACCTGATCCCATGGCATCGGCGCAATTGGAGAGACAGAAGAGGTTTGATCTCCAAGCGACATGGATGCTTCACGCTCGGGTATTTCAATCGTTTGGCTTTCTAATACC
>JAICUC010000101.1 GCA_025936075.1 Nitrospira sp.
ACATCGCGGAAGAACGCTTGCAAATACTGATGGACCATGGGGCCGCGCCAAACCAGCGGGGCTTCTTCCGGTACCAGAAACGCCATGGAAATCAGCTTCACCCCGTAATTCTCGACCGGAAGAATTTTGACGTCTTTCTGTTCCGGTCCGGTCGTGCTCCCCATCATCATGGGGATATTGGGACCGTAGAGGTCGGCATCCAAGAGCCCAACTTTTGCACCGGCCACGGCTAATGCACAGGCCAGATTCGCCGCCACGGTTGATTTTCCAACCCCGCCTTTGCCGCTGCTCACCGCAATAACCTGCTTCACACCCGGGATCAAATTATCTTTTGCCTGGGGCTGCTGTGCCCCCCCATGTCCATGTTCATCGGCCATATCGATATCTCCTCACTCTGATTCGTACCCAATTTCACCTCACATCAGCATCATAAGCGATGCCGTACGCGAAATGATATGGGTCGGTCGGGCTATCGACTATCTGCCGACGGGGGAAGTCAATGGACTGTGACCATCGGCCGTCCGAGAGGTATACTGAATTCAATCCCAGTGCATCGTCACAGGATTACCGATGACACCATCTCCCTCGTTGGAACCAGCCATTCGCCTGATCGGCGAACAACTCGCCCGGCTCTCCGCCGGCCTTTCACCGTCGGTTTTTGATAGCCGGTGGTGGGCTCATTCGGCGATCAACCTGGCGATGAAGGATGCGTCGTTTAAGACACGGTTGTTCCATTTCATCGATGTCCTTCCGGTCATTCAGGGCGATGAACGTGTCGTCTCGCTCGCCGAAGAATATTTCGGCAACGAGAGCAGCGAGTTGTTCGGGCTTCAGTGGGGATTGAAGGCCCTGGCTTCAACGAGCCTGGGTGCCCGGCTCACCGGAAAGTCCATCAGGAAGCACATCGAACAGATGGCCAAAACCTTCATTGCCGGCGCTTCGATTGAAGAAGCGGTTCCGGTCTTGTCGCGGTTATGGAACGAAGGCCGGGCTTCGTCTGTCGATCTGCTGGGAGAAGCCACGATCAGCGAGTTGGAAGCCGACCGCTATCGTGACCAGTGTCTGAACGCCTTGAATGAACTCGGCCGGACGACCAAAACTTGGGCTTCCGCTCCTCTGCTCGAACAAGACCATTTGGGGCCGATCCCACGCGTGCAGCTCTCGCTCAAAATTTCGGCCCTCTCATCACGTCTGGATCCGATCGATCCCGATGGAAGTTACGAATCGGTCGCCGCACGTCTCCGCCCGCTGGTGGATCTGGCACAGTCCCTGCCTGCCGGATTGATTTTCGATATGGAACAGGCAGAGACTAAAGACCTCATCTTGCATATTTTCAAGCAGCTCTTCGCCGAGCCGGCCTATCGAGGCTATCCCTTTGCCGGCCTCGCATTACAGGGCTATCACCGAGAAACCGAACGCGACATTCAAGACTTGGTGGCCTGGGTGCGAACACATGGCCGAGCGCCGATCACGATCCGATTGGTCAAAGGGGCATACTGGGACTCAGACACCGTCCGATATCGGCAAGCTGGCTGGCCGCCTCCGCTTTTTGAGCACAAGGCGGAAACCGACATTCAGTACGAGCGATTGATTCCGGTGCTCTTTGAACATTCCGATCTCATTCGCCCCGCATTCGGCACGCACAATCTTCGCACATTAGCCGCTATCGAAGCCCATGCGGAATCGCGGGGGTTGGGTCCTGAAGCGCGCGAGTACCAAATGATCTTCGGCATGGCCGAGCCCTTCCAACAAGCCATGATCAAGTTAGGCCGCCGGGTCCGCTTATACAGTCCCGTAGGCCGGCTGCTCCCCGGCATGGCCTATCTGGTTCGGCGGCTCTTGGAAAATACGTCGAACGAATCGTTCCTTCACAAAGAGTACGTCGAATCCCAGCCATTGAGCCGGCTCCTCGCTCCGCCGACAGTGCCGCCACGGCCTCCACCCACAACAACTACCGGCGAGAAGGGTTTTAGCAACGAACCGCACAGCGACTTTTCACAGGCCGCGGCTCGGAACGCCATGCTGGCGAGTATCGGATCGGTCCGGTCTCAACTGGGCCGGCAATGGCCCGGTGGGACATCCGGTATCGGGCTGACCGGCCCATGGATGGAATCCCATAATCCTTGTAGACCGAATGAGGTCGTGGTGAAGATGCGAAGCGCAGCGGCATCCGATCTGGACCACATCATCGAACAGGCGCTCAAGCAATGGGACCCTTGGCGGCGGAAAGCTCCGGAAGCACGATCTGCAATACTACGGACGGCCGCATCAGAGCTGGCTCGGCGTCGCTACGAGCTGGCAGCCTGGGAAATATTTGAGGTCGGCAAACCCTGGCGGGAGGCAGATGCCGATGTGGCGGAAGCGATCGACTTTCTGCGCTACTATGCCGATGAAATGGACCGCGTGGCTCCTCCGGTGAGGTTGGGAAACCGTCCGGGAGAATACAATCAGCGCATCTATGAACCGCGTGGTGTGACCGTCGTCATCGCGCCATGGAACTTTCCGCTCGCCATCCCCGCCGGAATGGTATCAGCGGCTCTCGTAACCGGAAATCCGGTCTTGTTCAAGCCATCGGAACGCTCGTCCGGCTTAGGAACTCTGCTCACCGACATCCTTATTGAGGCCGGTGTACCGGCCGGTTGTTTGACCTGCCTCCCAGGGGGGCCGGAGATCGGCCAAGCGCTCATTGCACATCCCCATGTCGCCACGATCGCGTTTACCGGATCGAAGACTGTGGGACTTCACATCCTCGCCGAAACATCGCGCGTGGGCCCGGGACAACCGATGATCAAGCGGGTCATTGCCGAGATGGGCGGGAAGAATGCCATTATCGTCGATGAGACGGCGGATCTTGACGAAGCGATTACCGGTGTCGTTGCATCGTTCGCCGGCTACGCGGGACAGAAATGCTCGGCCTGCTCCCGAGTCATTGTCCATCGCACCATCTATGACTCCTTCGTTTCCCGGCTACGTGATGCAGTGTTGAGCTTGGAGATCGGAAATCCGTCGGATCCAGGCACCCAGGTGGGACCGGTCATCGATGCCAGAGCCCACGCGAACATACAACGCTATATTTCAATCGGTCTCGAAGAAGGCCGACTCCTTGTGCAACGATCCGTGGACCAGACGGGGTATTTCGTCGGACCGACGGTGTTTGTCGATATCCAGCCTCATCACCGTCTGGCGCAGGAGGAAATTTTTGGACCGGTATTAGCCGTTATGGAAGCGGAAAGTATGGCCCATGCGATCCACTTGGCAAACGGAACCGCCTATGCCTTGACCGGCGGGGTTTATGCCAGGAGTCCGGCTCATCTTGCGATGGCCCGTGAGCAATTCGACGTAGGAAATCTGTACTTGAATCGATCGATCACCGGTGCCCTCGTCTCTCGTCAACCCTTCGGCGGGCACCGTTTCTCGGGGGTAGGTGCGAAAGCGGGTGGGGAAGATTACTTGAACCAGTTTATGACCGCCAGAGTCATCAGCGAGAACACGCTTCGCCGGGGATTCGAATCGACTCAATGAGGCTTCGCCGCTTTGATGTCGTAGTCTTCAAGTTCTTCCGTAATTTCCGTGATCACGCCTCTGTCCTCTTTGATCGCGGATAATTCCTGCCGTTCTGAATACTTCACGAGACCGACCCCTTTGGCGAACCACGCCGTCATCACATCGATCCCGGAAACGGTGTGACGGCTTCCCGACAAGTGGATCTTCATGTTCATCCGTGCTTCGACTTTGACGGCATCCTGGAACGTACCGGCTGGGACGGTGATGGTTTCTCGGCCGATCACCTTACTCCACCCCTGCGTATCGACCTTCTCATCTGTTTGGTCACGATCCATATCGCTGCCGAAATCAACCCCCATTCGGTCGAACTGCTGGAATGAGGACGGGATCCTCAGCGGAAATCGGAAAATTTGGTAGGGCGTAATCTGTTTCTCCAACGGTGTTCCCGGATCCGATCCATAATAGACGATGCCGACCGCATCGCGTCGATAAAAACTATCCGACGGTCCATGATCTCCCGGATTCGTATCATGGAACACCGTCACGGTCACACCGTTCATCGTCTTGGTTCCCGAAACCGTCGACACGTTCGTAAAAAACTTCAGTTCAATAGATTGCAGCGGCCCCTCGCTGATCTGGCCGCGATAGGTCCAGCGGCTCCCCAGCGTATCAGGGAAATACTCCTCGGACTTGGAAATCGTAACCGGTTCCTCTGCACTGAACGCCACGGAACATGGGTGTAGTCCCAAGAGCAAGCACAGTCCTACCGTCAATCCCATTCGCATATCACATGTACGCTTCACCATTATTCCTGCTCCAGATACCAGATTTGACGGTATCATAGGAGTGCCGAGGGCGGCAAGCCGATAGATGTGGCGCCGAGTTTCGATGCGCGCTTGTCTTAACCTACTTCTCACAGCATAATTCTCTCAGGTATATGGGACCTCTCATTTCATCAATACCCTCCGTAAAGAATGGACCGACAACACCGTCTGATCGTCCAGCAGTCCTCATTACCGGGGCTTCCGGAGGCATCGGTCGGGCCATCAGTCACGCGTTCGGGAAAATCGGATGGTATGTGGGGGTTCAATACTATCGGAATAAAGCGGCGGCAGAAGCGACCTTGGAGCACGTCCTGAAGAGCGGCGGAATCGGAGACGCATACCATGCGGATATTCGAGAAGCTGAATCCGTTCGACGCATGATCGACAGATTCTCCAGCTGCGCATCCGGTCCTTTCGTGTTGATCTGCAATGCCGGAATCGGCCAGAGCGATTTGCTCGTGCGCCATTCGGATGACATTTGGGAGAACGTCATCGTCACGAATCTCACAGGAACATTTCACTGCTTGCGAGCCATGGCGCCTTTTATGCTCACTCGAGGGGGAGGCTCCATCATTGTGATCGGGTCACACACGGGATTCCACGGGGCGGCCGGCCAGAGTGCCTATGCGACATCGAAGGCAGGATTGATCGGACTCGTACGATCGGCTGCATTAGAGTGGGGTCCACACAATATTCGAGTGAATCTCGTGTTGCCAGGCTGGCAGAAAACCGACCTGACCGAGGGAATATTCCCGGAAGGCAGTGGATGGCCGGATCACGCATTGCGCCGCCCTCCGGCGATCGAGGAAGTGGCGGGTACCGTCGTACATTTGGCGCAACTCAACGATGTATCGGGACAGGTGTGGAACTGCGACAGCAGACATCTGTGAGTCAAGAGTGTTCCGAAGCCATACGCTATCGCCATAAGCTTTTTCATATGAACCACGGCGTCTTCATAACCGGTACCGATACGGGAGTCGGGAAAACCGTCGTCACAGCGGCGCTTGCCCTGCATCTGAAGAGGCGCGGGCTGACGGTGGGCGTGATGAAGCCGATTGAGACAGGAGTCTCCGCAGGAGGAGAAGCTCGGTCGGATGCAGGCCGGCTGCGATCCATCGTAGAAAGCGAAGAGACATGGGGAGCGATCTGTCCCTATTCGTTTGAATTGCCGGTCGCTCCTCTTACCGCTGCGCAGCTCACAGGGCTCAGCATCAATCCCGGCACTATCAGCAAGATCTATCGTCTGTTATCCAGACGATATGAGTGCATGGTGGTCGAAGGAGTCGGCGGAGTGCAGGTACCCATCACGCGCAGCGACAACGTGTTGAGCTTGATCAAACACTTGCGCCTTCCGGTTATCGTCGTTGGACGATCCGGACTGGGGGGAATCAATCATGCCTTGCTGACCGTCGAAGCCCTTCGGCGGCAGAAGATCAGGATGATCGCTCTCGTTCTGAATCGCACACATCCCGTCCGATCGGTCCTCGCTCGCGTTCAGGAGCGATCGACGGTGGAGATCCTTCGCAAACAATCCGGAATACCTGTGATCGGCCCACTCCCCTATGAACCGGGCCTGCAAAGCCGCTTCCGACCCGCAGTCCTCCACCTTGCCCGATCGGCTGCGGTCAAGAACCTGGCGAAGTTGGCGATGAGATCCGCGAGACAAAATCGGTAACGGCCCGCGAAATATCCGGGGCCTTGAGAATGGCGGAGATGACCGCCACGCCGTCGGCTCCTGCCCGTACCACTTCGTCGGCGCGATCGGCTGTAATCCCCCCAATGGCAAAGACAGGGAGCGTCGTCAGCCGGCGGATCGACTTCAGTCCCTCAATGCCGACAACTGGATCATGATCGGCTTTCGAGCCCGGCAGGAAAATCGGACCAAATCCGAGGTAATTTGGCCCGTCGGCTGTCGCCGACATCACTTGCTCCGGCCTATGCGTCGAAATACCGATCAGTTTGGCGGGTCCCATAACCTTTCGTGCGAGATGGAGCGGTAAGTCTTCCTGTCCAAGATGCACACCGTCCGCATTCACGGCCAGCGCCAGATCGCATCGATCATTGACGATGAACAGGACGCCGAGCTCATGCGCCGCCTTCCTCAGCGACAAGGCCTCCGTATACGATGCTTTCATCGAAGCCGTCTTGTTCCGGTATTGAAATATTGTGGCGCCGGCGGTTGCGGAAACTTTCAACACATCGAGGAGCGGGCGATCTGGACAGACCGACGGATCCAGAATGACATAGAGGCCTGCCAGCACCGTTGCGCCGGGATTCTTCGCTTCCGAAACTCGAGCCATGTCAGTTACTGCTTGGAGTGCTCCAACGCCTTCTGTTTGACGATGCGAAAGTGCGCGTCCAGTTCCTGCCGTACGGCGATTGCCACGAGCCAATCCGGGACCATGGATTTGATTTCAACCGCCAGCTCGAAATCGGCACGCGTCTGGTTTCCTTCTCCGGCCGGTTGCAGTTTCCACAGTCGATGATAGCGCGTGAAGTCGCCTCCCGTGAGGTCGGTCACAAGGCCACCGTTCGGTAAAATTCTTGATTCTGTGACTAACCTACGCTCACCCGGCATCAACGGATGAACGATGCGAAGGTCGACTGTCGCGATCCCATCATGGATGTGTAAGTCGGCCACCCGCATACGAGCCTCAAACAGGTCCGGCCAGTGTTGATAGTCGCTCAACAACGCCTGAATGATCTCAAGCTTGGCAGGAAATAAGACCCGGGCTGTCGCATGGACCCCACCACCGGACTCCACCCCAACCTCGAGCCTATCCGTCTCTGCCGCCATCAAAGACCAGGCCCCTAATCCGGCAACGGATAGAAGCACCTCGAACGCAAGCGGCAAGACGACGCCCAGCCATAATGCTCGTCGCTTACCCGACAATCGCATCCAGCAGCCGCTGATGAATCTTCCGTACCCGTTCAAGTTGTCCTTTAGCGGGAAACCGTTCGTAGAAGCCGTCGGCACGGAACTCCTTGGTCAGAGTAGCCCAGGGCTTGACGATCTCAGCGAACGGTTTATGCGAGCGTTGCTCGTCCCAATCATTGATGAGCTTGCGATCCACGATCAGGTCGTCCAGGACACGAATCAACGCCTTGAGTGTCACATCGCGCGTAAACATATACCGGTCGTTCTGCCCCCAAATCTCGCCCATGACGTCCTTGACGCCCTTCAGGTAGTCGCGCACCAGCGCATAGCAGCGCTCGGCCTTCATCCCCAAGTGGGACTCCATCCAGCGCTTGTGGACCGTCACGACTTTCAGCAGCTCGTTGAACACCTCGGACTGCAGAATCCATTTTTCCTGTTTGCTCCGCCCCCCAAGGCGATTGATCTTGTACTGCAGCGGCGAGTCCGGTTCGCCGTAGAGGAGGTTCACGACCTTGGCGGCAAATTTCTTTTCAGGACTTTCCCATGAGACTTTTTCATAGAGATCGACCAAATGCGACCGGTTGATCCGTGTGTGGGTGGAGTTGATGATCACGAACATCTCCGTCGCAAAGTCGGCACTTCTCCCGTCAAACAACAGGCATGGCACCTCGACCTGCGCGCTTTGATCCGGATGTTTGTCATGGAAAAAGTGAAGCCCGGCGAGTCGATGTTGCCCGTCGATCACCAGATACTTTCCCTTCGGCTCGCTCAGGTGGCCGATTGAATCCGAGCCGTCCGTTTTTTGGAAGCGAAGTGTTTCGTCGGTGAACAGCAGCACGGTGCCGGGAATCATCGGTTGAGCCACGACCGTCTCATAAAAATTGACGATCTGCTTGATCTTCTGCCGATTCAAGACCCGTTGGAAGCCCTTCTCGCTCCGCTCGATTCCCGCAATAAACTGCGCCACGTCGTCATGCTCTGAAATCTTGGCTTGTGCAATCTCTTCACCCTCGAAGTAATACCGGCTGGTGAACCGAACCTTGTTCAAGAGCTCACCGGCCTTGTACGCGATGAAATAGAATGTGCCCTCTTTTTGCGTAATCCTGGTCGCGAGCATAGAGCCTCCATTGGTTGAATAGAAGCCGGCATGACGATTCTACGCGGCCCTCTCCATGGCCGCAAGATAAAGGACTGTGTTACCATTGATGCCTATGACCATTGGACGCATCGCGTTGAGTCTGTTCGTGTTGCTGCTCTGGATACTTCTCCTTCCCTCCGTCGACATGAAGGCACAGGAGCTGGAGGACTCGGGAGCCACCACGGAGTTGTCGTGCAGCTTTTCAATGGAACAAGGTGAAACCGGGCGCCTCTGCCGCGTTCCATTCCCACAAGAATGCCGCGTCGCCTCCATTCCCGGAACCAAACAACCTTGGGCCACGGTCTCGAAAGGCGGCCGCCTGCAGTGTCGGTTTAATAAAGCGGAGACCGATTGGAAGACGAACATTGTCGGCACGTGCGGTCGATGCAAATCGGTCCGATGTTCGGCCCACTTCAGTGTCCGCTTTGATTGCTCCGCCCAGCATTGAGCTCTTTGCATTCCAATGTCTATTACGGCAGCCATCAAACAAGAAGCTCGCGCGCTAGGATTCGACGCGGTCGGCATTACGCGCGTATCCGGTGAACAGAGAGGGTCAGCTGCCAGTAACCAAGGAAACAGTCCTTTGTCCTATTCCGAGACGACGGCCCCTCGACATCTTTTCGACCGTCTCATCGAATGGCTCCGGCGAGGCTATCACGGCACCATGGCATGGATGGAACGTGCGCCGAACAAGCGAGCCGACCCCGGCCAGGTGCTTCCCGGTTGCCGCTCAATCATTTCATTGGGAATCAACTACCTCACCGAACAACGTGCCAACGAACAGCCGGGCTACGGCCGTATTGCCCGATATGCTTGGGGAATGGACTATCACAAGCTTTTTGATGCCAGGCTTAAGCAACTGGAGCAGGTCATTCACAAGATAGCACCCGGATCAAAAACTCGTTCCTACTGCGACACCGGCCCCATCATGGAGAAAGCCTGGGCCGAACAGGCGGGATTGGGTTGGATTGGGAAACATTCCAATCTTGTTTCAGCTGAGTATGGTTCTTGGCTGCTGTTGGGAGAGGTGCTGACCACAGTGGATCTGGAACCCGATGAACCGGCGACCGATCTCTGCGGCAGCTGCACGCTTTGCATTCAGGCTTGTCCCACGAGAGCCATCACAGAGCCCTATATCGTCGACGCCGCTCGTTGTATTTCCTATCTCACCATCGAGTTGCGCGGCGATGACACCGCCATCCCTCGCGAGCTACAAGCCGGCATGGGAAACAAAATCTTCGGCTGTGACGATTGTCTTGACGTGTGTCCGTTCAACCTCCGGGCCGAACCGACTCAGGAACGTGCTTTTCAACCTTCCACATTGACCCTCTCCCCTCACTTGCGAGAGCTTTCCAATCTGGACGAACCGACCTTCACGGCTGTATTTCAACGAAGCCCGATTCGACGTGCAAAACACCGAGGTTTCCTCAGGAACGTGGCCATCGCGCAACGCAACCTCAAGTCTTCATAATTCATTTAGGTCTTCACCCTTCGGCCCATTTGATCCACCACAATGACCGGTCACCTCCTTTCTCCTCGCTCCAGGTTCTAAGACCTAGCCAGAACGTTCTCAACAATGTGTCGATCGCTGTGTCGTGAATCGAATGAGATACAGTGTATCCTATGAGATCCTTCTTTTGATCCTGACCATTCGAAACACGAAACTCAAAACCTTCGTCAACAGCCTGACAGATCATTCATTTAGGGGGCAATTATGGATACCTACTCAAGAAAAGTACTGGTGGTATGCATTGTGCTGAGCCAAGGGCCTCAGTGCTGATGAGGCGGCACCATATGGCCGCGGCTG
>JAICUC010000001.1 GCA_025936075.1 Nitrospira sp.
AGGATTGCGAGTCTCTGATGAGGATGAGATGGAGATACAGAAAACATTCGTTCCGGATGTCGATGCCGATGACGCCAAGGCGAGCGGCATGCTGGGAATGATCAGCCGTGAGGCTGAGGAATCCGGATCGGATGAGAAGCCCCAGCCGGTCATGCGTACAAGCCGCGGCGCCAGCCCGTTTCTCCTGGAAGCCTTATACTTCCGATCGTTCGGCGATCGGGGGCTTTTGACCCGAGAAGAAGAGACCGCGATCGCCAAGCGGGTGGACCATGGGACACGGCGCATTCGAGTTGCTCTGCGCCAGGCCATAAGAGCCTTGTTCAAATCCAAACGGACACCCGTTTTTGCTGACAGCATTAAAGTACTCCAGATGGTCAGACGGTTGAGCGGGCTTTCGGCTACGGCGTTGGACAATGCCGAAAAGGCCTTAAGCATCGCCATTAATCCGTCGGACCCAGACTTAAAGCTTACTCCAGCTACAGCAAAGATACTAAAGGCGTTGCTCGATGAAATCCATGCCGCTAGGGCTATCCTGGAGCAAGGCAAAGATGAACTCGTACGGTGTAATCTTCGTTTGGTGGTGGATGTTGCCAAACATTACACGGGGCGAGGATTGAGCTTGCTCGATCTCGTACAAGAAGGCAACATCGGTCTGATGAAAGCGGCGGAGCGATATCAGTATCGAAAGGGATTCAAATTCAGTACCTATGCAACGTGGTGGATTCGGCAGGGCATCACTCGGGCGCTTGCGGATCAATCAAGAACGATCCGCATACCGGTCCACCAAACCGAAGCCTCGCATCGAATCCTGCGTGTGATGCGGAGACTTGGGCAACAGTTTGGACGTCCCGCTCGCTTGGAAGAGATTGCTCAGGTGCTGCATATGAGACCTGAGCGACTCCGAGAGACTGTGCTGGCCTTTCAGGAGCCAGTGGCTCTGGAAACTCCGATCGGTGATGGAGATACACAGTTCGGGGATATGATTCCGGACCAGCAGGCAGTTCCGCCCGACGCTCATGTCCACCGCAGTGAACTAACGGAACAACTGGACCGTATCTTAAGCATCCTCACACCTCGCGAGCAAATCGTCATCAGGCTCCGCTTCGGGATCGGCTACGATGAAGCCAGCACCTTGGAGCAAGTCGGCCAAAGCTTGTCCGTGACGCGAGAGCGTATCCGCCAAATTGAGGCAAAAGCACTTAAAAAACTGAAGACCCCTCAGATCAAGGAGCTCTTCGCAGCCATCAAGTAACCTCTTCGATTCACGGGTTGCGAGAGCAGTCTCGCCGCTTCGCAACCCGACTTTCCTCTACATAGTGAGTTATGCAACAATGTTCCAACCATGCTGGACCTGTTCTCTCTCTTCACAACCGTAATCCCTGGTGCTGACTTCGGGTGGATGTTTTACCATCCTCATAGGATGGTATCGTTCCCCTTGATCGTGTAATCCTCATGATCGATGCGAACACCATGATATCTCCGCATTTAAGGTCTCCTTACATTCATATGGGCGCGGTTCGCATCTTTCCAGAACCGGTTCCCTATCTCATCGCGTGGGAAATACAGTCTCGCTTGCATGAGGAGCGTCTCCTGAGTCTCCAACCGGATACTGTTTTGATTCTTGAACATTCTCCGGTCTATACGCTCGGACGTAGGACGAGACCGTCGCATTGGGGAGGCAGTGAATCAGCGTTATGCACTGATGGGGCGGAACTGCACCACGTCAATCGTGGAGGATCAGTGACTTTTCACGGCCCCGGACAGATTGTCGTCTACCCAGTGATCACGCTTGATCGGCATGCGGCGGGACCCAGGCAATTGGTCTGGTTGCTAGAGGAAGTTATTATTCGGGTACTCGGACTCTGGAACATTACCGGCTCTCGTATCGTTGGCAAACCAGGTGTGTGGATCATGACTCCTGAGCCACAGAAAATCGCATTTTTGGGCATACGAATTGAGCACGGCGTGACATTGCATGGGTTCGCTCTGAATGTTGATTTGGATCTGGCGCCGTTCCAGCGGATCCATCCCTGCGGATTTCCTGATTGCCGAGTGACCTCCATGTCCGCCATACGCCAAACCGTTGTCCCAGTTGACATCGTCAAGCAGGAACTCGCTCGGACCTTTGCGGCGGTGTTTGCCTTCAACTGGTCGACTGTGGTCGCATGACACGCCGACGTACAAAACCGACTGGTGTTGGCGCAGAGATGTCCTATGCAGGAACTTGATACACCGACGTTTCGCCTGGCCGTCGCGCAATTCGATCAGGCAGCGGAAGCGATGGGACTTGATCCAAATCTCCGCGAACGTTTGAAACTTCCACAACGTTCTCTCGTCGTCAGCCTTCCAGTTCGGATGGACGACGGACACGTGGAGGTTTTTACGGGCTACCGCGTACAACATGATTCATCACGGGGTCCGTCCAAGGGGGGCGTGCGTTACCATCCCGACGTGAATCTCGGTGAGGTGGCCGCTCTTGCAATGTGGATGACATGGAAATGCGCATTGGCCGGCTTACCGTACGGGGGAGCCAAAGGCGGGGTCACCGTTGTGCCGAAACAATTGTCTCCCGCCGAGTTACAGCGGCTGACACGACGATATGCTGCGGAGATTTTCCCCCTGATCGGTCCCGACAAGGATGTACCGGCTCCAGATGTGGGGACCGACGCTCAGGTCATGGCATGGATGATGGATACTTACAGCCAGCAAGTCGGCTACGCCGTTCCTGGAGTGGTAACCGGCAAGCCTCTTTCGATCGGAGGAAGCCTGGGCCGTGAAGAAGCGACGGGACGCGGAGTCGTCTACGTAACGCAAGAGGTACTGCATCACCTCAAATTGCCGATTGAAAATGCCACGGTGGCAATTCAAGGATTCGGAAATGTCGGCTCACACACCGCCCGCATCATGCAGCAACAAGGTGCACGCGTCATTGCCGTCAGCGATGTACACGGTGGAATTTATAACTCCAATGGGTTGAATGTCATGGAGTTGCTTCGTCGCGATCCAAGCCAACCGTTGCATGACACCAAGCTCGGGGATACGATCACCAACGAGGAACTCCTGCGATTGGAGTGTACCGTTCTCGTACCGGCCGCCCTCTCGGAACAGATCACAAGCAAAAATGCCAATTCTTTGAGGTGCCGAATTCTGTCTGAAGGAGCGAACGGTCCGACGACTTTGGAGGCCGACTGCATCCTTGCAGATAAAGACATCTTCGTCATCCCCGATATTCTCGCTAACTCCGGCGGCGTCATTGTCTCTTACTTTGAATGGGTGCAGGACCTGCAGCGATTTTTTTGGAGCGCCTCAGACATCCGGAATCGGCTCCAAGACATCATCACGTCTGCTTTTCAGCGAACACTTCATTTTTCGACCGAGCGCCGCGTATCGATGCGCATGGCAGCTCTCATAAGTGGGATTGATCAAGTTGCTCAAGCACATCTCCAGCGTGGACTGTATCCCTGATCCTGCGATTCCTCCTGGGTTGATACTTGCTCCTTACGACCCACCTTCACTAAGGAGCTGGCTTGTCACATGGCGGAGAGGGAAAGGAGCACCTCATGGATCGGAGCATGGTTGCAACAGCGTGGGAACAGCATTGTGCCGAGGGGTGGCCTCATTTTTCGAGCCCACATCAAGGACAATTGATGACGATCGACACGGTCATTAGCGGTTGTGTGGTCTATTTTCTCGATAGTTCCGAGGGTCTCGACGACCCACGGGTTGCCATCGTGAAAGACTGTTTGGGAGATCTCGATGAACTGACGAAAGCATTGGACACAGAGCCCCAAGCCTACTTCTACCGGCTTCGTGAACTCGGAGCGATGTTGCTGGGTGATGAGTCTCAAGCATGATACGAGAACACTAGGCCGACTCGTCGAGTCGTTTGTCCAGCAGCCGTTCTCGCATCCCGTTCCTTGCACGTCTAATAGCTCTTGGCTACAATGTGTCATATACCAGTTATGATTTTATCGATTCATCTATTCTGATCAAGTCACGAACCCTTACGAAAGAAACGCTAGATACCATGACGAAAGCGCCTATAGTACGGATGGCAATTATTCTACTGACGAGCATTCTAGCAACGGTTGACTCGGCTCATGCTGAGCCGTATGAATTAAGCAAGAGCGATGTCACGGAACCAAAGGCGATTTCGAGCGCGGAGATTTCACTGTTCGGCGTCAAACTCGGTGACTCGGAATCCAAAGCCGTTGAAACGCTCGTAAATGAAAAGATTTCCGGAGTCAAAGCTGAGCAGGAAGCGACTTTCATCTTTCTGCTCGATCAACGAAAACCAACAGGTCCAATGGCCGGGGTGCGTATTCAGGATGGTAAAGTCGACCTCCTTTTCATTAATAACCGGTTCGCATATAAGACCAGAGGTATTTTTCGCAACGTGCTCAATAGTGAGAGTCCAGAGGACATCCGAAAGTTATTAGGTCAGGAGGAGTATGGCGACGAAAACGTCATGGGCGCCGTCATGGCGTATGACAGACAAGGTTTTCAGGTGAATTACCTTGGGAAGGACATCAACATCGAGTTTGCCGCCCCTCGGTAGCCCTTCCCAATACCGATGTCATCAATCAGAAGTTGTACCAAGACTAATTTTTGTTCGCCAAAGACGAAGAAACGCTTCTTTAAAAGTGATTTCTCAGAGCTGAGACGAACTGTAGAAATTTGGCGAACATCGTTGGAATAATCGTGGACGGTTCACATCTTCACTTGACGAAACAGAATACCGTGTCAGGCCGACATGCCGCACCGGTTAGGTACTCTACTGCTTCGCTAATAGAGCATAGAACTGCCACGAATGAGAGCGGAGGTTGCTATTGGACGGTATTCGTGAGACGAAACCCGTAATCGATCAAACTTTTCGCGGTATTCCACCGGCGGTTAGAGTTCAGGATCACGAGGAGGAGATCGCTATCATTTTGAGAGACTTTAGCAATCAGGCATCGGCCTGCTTTGGATGTGAATCCGGTCTTCACCCCTACTACGCCGGGGATGCGTCCCAGTAATCGATTCGTGTTATGCAGGACGTAGGCGCGATATCCACTCACAGGTGTGATAATCTCTCGTTCCTCCTTGACGAGTTCTCGAAACACCGCGTTTCGCATCGCCACCTCACTAAGTTTCGCGAGATCTTCGGCTGTTGAATAATGATCGGGACCGTCAAAACCACACCCATTACTGAAGTGTGTGCCTGATAATCCAAGTGCTCGAGCTTTGGCATTCATCAACATCACAAATTGCTCTTCGTCGCCTCCGACATGCTCGACAGCCGCCAGGCAAGCATCATTGGCTGACACCATCATCATCGCCTTGAGCAAATCGCCAAGACGAAACACTTCCCCGGTCTTCATTCGCAGGTGAGTCTTGGGAGCTTTTGCCGCATTCCTGCTCACTGTTGCCAGATCATCCAGTCGCCCCTTCTCTAGAATGATCAGTGCCGACATAATCTTCGTTAGACTGGCCGGCGACAGACGCTTCTCCACCTCATGCTCAAAGAGAATACGGCCGGACCGCAATTCCTTCAGGAGAATACTGTGTGCCGGAATGCGCTTCCAGGGGAAGGGTTGCGGAGCATAACTGACGGTATGAATGACCTGGTTCTTGAAGTGAGTTTCGTTTGCAGAGGCCGGAATGGTCGAGAAACCGATCAATGGGAGAAAGAAAACCCCAATGAGAGCAAGACAACAGAGGATTCGGCCCCAACTCTGCAAACGAGAATCAGGCCGGATGTGGTCCTTCTGTGCCAAAAACGACCGCCTCTCTTAGAAAATGAACGATTCCCGTACTTTATCACCTTTCCGCCCACTATCAAGAACTTTATGAAAAAAACGGAGGAGGTCGGCCAAATCAATCCAGAACCCGCAATTGAGACAGCGGGCGTATATTCTCCTGCTCATGAGGGTATAGTGACGTTCCACCATCATAAACCCTCTGCACTTGAGGCACTGCATACATGTCCCGCTCTCTACCTATCGAAGGCGATTCATAATTAACGCGACACACCCGGCCAGTAATCCCCCGCCGATGAGCGTCGTGCCAAAATACACGAACACGTTCGTGCCTCCACTGGGTTGAGTCCCTTCCCACAGATCGCGAACCCCGCCCTGCACCATTAGAACGGAAAGGGTCATCAAGGCCCCAATCATGAACCACCATGCAAAGGATCGAAGCGCCATCGTAGTCTTCGAAAATTTAAGGCTGTTTTACCCAACGGCCACTCTAACGAAGGCTCTGTAGGCTGTCAAGAATAGACAGTGATCGCTCGCGTCCTACTCTCTTGCGTCCGATTTCCCAATTGGTTTGAGTCCACGATGAAGAAAGATCGAGACGCTACCACTTCCATTGTCGGCAATGGCCAGTCCTGGTTCTTCTAGCCCCGAGGTAGTGACACGAAATGACGAGAGAGCAAAGGGACCGAACTTCGTACGGTAATTTCTCGGAGGGTAATGAAAAGTGCCATCGCCCTTCCCGAATAAAATCGACAGGTCATTGGACTGGATATTCACAATCGCGACATCCTCCAACTGATCACCATTGAAATCCCGCGCCAACCCAAAATTGGGGCCAGCATCAGCCCCGGAATCTTTACCAGGTCGGAATGTCGCGTTGCCGTTGCCGAGAAATGTCGTGAAACTATCCTGCTCTCCATTGATGACCAATAGATCCCTGTGATGATCGTTATTGAAGTCGGCAAAACTCACGCCCAGAGGTCGGTGACCCGTCGAATAATCTTTGGGGTCACGAAAGGAACCGTCACCGTTGCCCAGCCAAATGGAGACTGCATTCGACATAGGTCCTCCATTCGTTACCACCAAGTCCAATTTCCCATCAGCATTGAGATCGGACAAGGCAACGGATGTGGGAGTATCGCCATGTTCGTACTGGGCTCCGTGTCGAAATTCGCCGGTCCCGTTCCCTAGAAAGACTTTGACCTTGTCGTTCCGGAGGGCCACAACTAAATCCGTATGGTGATCGCCGTTGATATCGTCGGCGGCCAATGCAATCGGTGCACGATGTACCGGATATCGAGGTCCTTCTTCAAATTTTCCATCCCCACGTCCTAGCAAAATCATGACTTCGTCGCCGCCCGAACATGCCAGGGCGACATCGGCGTGCCGGTCTTGATTGAAGTTGCCCATCACGAGAGAACGTGGTTCCTGACAGACATGCAGCTGAACCTGATCTCTGAATGTACCGTCACCGTTCCCAAACAGAATCGAAAGGGTATTACTCGCAATATTGGTGGTGATGAGATCGGTGAACGAGTCATGATTAAGATCTCCGGTCATCACAGTAGTTGGATTCTTACCGACCTTGTAACTAGCAAAATAATAAAAAGGGTCCGGGGGGTTATAGGGTTCACTCTTGGAACAGGCCCACAGGCCGTGACCGATTAAAAGGGACACGCATAGCAGAGAGAGAATGGCCCTGGCCGCGTGCGATTTCCACTCGATGTTCCACACAGTCTCCGACACGTCAATCCTGTTGAATCCAGTGAATTTTGACGGTGAAATGAGAAGACCTAGTATACAGAGGGAGTCTTCCTTCTCGCAATCTGCCGCATACTTCATCTGCCTTTGAATTTCGCCTTCCCCTTACGTTATGATGGCGCGATGTTCTTTAGGAGGAAAGCCATGAGCAAAATTGTGAATGTTGATATCACGATGTATGGAATAGCCGAAGTTCTTATGTGGTGTCTTGATCGAAACAAGGGACGTGTCTCCGGCGTCGATACGCCTGGTTTCAAAAAAATGCAGGAATTGTTGGCGGAGAAGCCCAAATCAGCGGACTATTTTACGCTTGATCAGTTCTGGAAGAAAAAAGTGACGTTGCCTTTAACCGAGGATGAAGTCGCGACGATCGATCGTTGTCTATACGACATTCCCAATTTTGACAACGAACCGCTTCCTCAGATCCGGCACAAGTTTTGGCCCCAGCAGGCGGAAGCCCACTGAAGAGACGCTTCGATCCAGTCGGTTGAATTTTCTCCGAGACACGTTGGAATTGTCTGGCGAGAAGCTTCGGACTGTCAGAGTGTATCTTCGCCTCTGAGATACCTGCGGAAACGATCCATGAGCTCGGCTCCCAGGGTTCCGCCTTCGGGCTTCTTCATCGATGGATCGGCAAAATGTCCACGGATTTCCTGGAGACGCTTTTCCGCCTGATTGTTCCCCTGCAGACGCTTGGTTTTCTGGAGGGCGGTATCAAAAGCATCGAATGTCAATTCATGGTAACCGAATGAACGGATACGTTTGACGGCTTTCATCATCGCCTGATTCCGGAACGTCGTCAAATGATCGGAATCAACCTCCTTCAATCCCAACTTGCGGGCTCGCCGTTCAGCGGCCTTTCTGATTCCACTCCGCACGAAGTCGGGAGATGTTTGAAGACGCTTCCATGCCTCGTCGGTCCATGCAATTTGTTCCTTCGGTGTTTCCCATAGATCCTGCAAAACCGATGAATCGATCCGGGCAAGCTTTTTGGCCTTGGCAAGATCCTCCGTATCTCGCTTCAACATATCGGTCACGAATTCCAGCGCGATGGGCGGCGATTGCCTTAACTTCTCTTGAAGCAGCGACAAAGCTTCTTCGGTCCATTCCATTGCGGGATCCCCCTCCTCGTGGAGGTCACCAAGCGCTTCCACTTTTTCAAACAGCTCGACGTTCACTTCGAGATGCCCTCGTTCCTTTGCGATTTCCTCCGCAATCTGCTTGATCATCGCCCGCATAAATTCGGGCACCGTATCCAACCGTTCTTTGGCGGCGGCGGTCCATGGAAGACGGCCATCGGTCATCTCACCGACAGCAGATGCCATACCGGCTTCACCGCCCATACGTCCCATCATCTGTCCCTTAAACTGCTCGAGAATCTCTTCGGTGATTTTCTCGTACCCCAATTCACGCGCTTTCTTTTCAGCCAAACGACGGACCATGCCACGCAGAAATATCGGTGCGCGCTCCATTCGTTTGATCGCACCGTCGGTCCAGTGGATTTCCGTTGTATTCGGCTGTGAAGAATCTGATGCCGACATTGGTTCCTTTTTCACCAGACGATCGCTATTGATTGAGCAATTCCTTCAGTTCTTTGCCGGCTTTAAAAAAGGGAACCCGCTTGGCCGGGACGGCAACCGTCTCTCCGGTCTTTGGATTTCTCCCTTCCTTCATCCGACGAGCCCGAAGCCGAAAGCTGCCGAAGCCTCGGATCTCGGTTTTGTCGCCTTTTTTCAGCGAATCTCTGACACAATCGAAAATGGTGTTGACGACCACTTCTGCCTGTCGCTTCGTCAAGGTGGTGACTTGCTCAGAAACTTTTTCGATAATCTGGGCCTTGGTCATGTCCGCTCTCCCTTCGTCGCGAGAACCGTCACACCTTCATTGACATAGCTAGAAGGCCATAAGGTATTTCAAACTTACACCCGGTTGTATATCCAACTTCGGAAACATCAAACGTAGTTTCGAGTCCAGAATTTCGCGAAGGGAAAAGCGGCGCCGCGGTTCGACGACCTTTGGTTCCCCCTCAATTCCCACCACCTCCGCAGCCAATTGAATGGCATCTTCCAAGTCACCAAGCTCGTCGACCAGCTTTGCTTCCTTGGCCTGACGTCCGGTAAAGACTCGACCGTCAGCCAACGCTTGGG
The DNA here is from genome assembly GCA_025936075.1 of Nitrospira sp. GTDB lineage: Bacteria > Nitrospirota > Nitrospiria > Nitrospirales > Nitrospiraceae > Nitrospira_D. The sequence goes on from JAICUC010000001.1 coordinate 9,650, forward strand.
CAGCCCGAAGTTCGAGCGAACGGCCTTCCGCCACTGCTTCGATGAACTGCTTGTGGACATCATCCATCACGGCTTGCAACAAACCTCTTTCGTCCGCACTCATCTTCCGGAGTGGAGAACCCACATCCTTATACTTCCCGCTCTTAATGATGACCCCTTCCACACCGATCTTCTGGAGCAATCCTTCCACATTGGCCGTTTCCATGATGACTCCGATGCTACCGGTCAGAGTCCCAGGGTTGGCGACAATCCGATCCGTTGCAGCAGCGATATAATACCCTCCCGATGCAGCAACACTCCCCATCGAAGCGATAACCGCCTTGTTATTCTTGTTTCTGATTCGCTTGACGGCATCGTAAATCTCTTGCGACGGCACGACACCACCCCCCGGACTATCGATTCTAATGACGATGGCTTTGACGGAAGGATTCTCGCTGAATCGCTTCAGCTCTCCGATGGTCGTCTGAGAATCCAAAATGACTCCTTCGACTCGGATCAGAGCGATCCGGTCGTCGCTTGACAAATCAAGGTCGGGGAAAAAGAGATTGATCAGAATCAAACCGCCCAGCCCCATCCCGAAAAGCCAGAATAATTTCCGCAACGGATGGCGCGTACGCGGGTATTCCTTCTGTGTCACTTCATCCGCCATCGCTCGTATCCCGCACTCCTTAAACCAGTCGGCTTAGCTTTGATCTTCAGACTGAGTCCGTTTCCGACTCTGTTTAGCGGCCCGCCCCAGACTCTGATCCAGCACACCTTGTGCCGAGTGATAGTCATCCACCTGCTTGCGCTCCCAATCCAATTGATGGTCGCGAAGGCTAAGGGCTATTTTGCGTTCCTCCCGATCGACTTTGATTATCTTCGCCGTTACGTCGTCCTGCAACTTAAACTTTTCTTCCAGCTTCATGGAAGGCTCAAGACCGGATTCGCTGACATGGATTAAGCCTTCCACTCCACCCTCCAATTCGATGAAGATTCCAAAATCTGCGACTTTCGATACCTTACCAGTCACCGAATCACCAACGTGATACCGTGCAGGGATCGTTTCATCCCAGGGATCACGAGCCAATTGTTTGTACCCCAATGAGAGCCGCTCTTTCTCTTTGTCGATGCGCAGGACGACAGTTTCCACTTTTTGCCCTTTTTTGAACAGCTCAGAAGGATGCTTGATATGTTTCGTCCAGGACATGTCCGAAATATGGATGAGTCCGTCGATCCCTTCTTCAAGTCCAACAAAAGCGCCGAAATCCGTCAGACTCTTCACCTTTCCTTCAATACGGGTCCCAATCGGATATTTCCCCTCAATCATATCCCAGGGGTTTGGCGCCGTCTGTTTCATGCCCAACGAGATCTTGCGGTTCGCGGGGTCGACGTTGAGCACCGCAGCTTCTACTTGGTCTCCGACCGCTACGACTCTCGAAGGATGTCGGACTTCATGCGTCCACGACATTTCCGAAACGTGTACCAATCCTTCAACTCCCGGCTCAAGTTCCACAAATGCTCCATAATCGGTCAGGCTGACCACACGCCCACGGACCCTGGTACCGATGGGATACTTGCCGGCGACATTCGTCCAAGGATCCGCACTCTTCTGCTTAAGTCCCAAAGAAATGCGACCCGTTTCACGATCATATTTCAACACCGTGACTTCAACCTTGTCCCCCACTGTAAACAGTTCCGATGGGTGTCCGACTCGCCCCCAAGACATGTCGGTAATGTGCAACAACCCGTCGATACCGCCGAGGTCGATGAACGATCCATAATCGGTGATGTTCTTGACGGTACCCTGAATGAGCTGACCCTCTTTGAGGTTGGCCAGTGTCGTTTGCCGTTTTTTATCCCGTGTTTCTTCCAACAGCACGCGGCGTGACACGACCACATTGCCCCGCCTGTGGTTGATCTTGATGATCTTGAGAGGAAACGTCTTCCCAACGAGCCCATCCAGATCACGAACCGGATGAAGGTCAATTTGCGAGCCGGGCAAGAATGCTTTAACGCCGATATCGACCATCATGCCGCCCTTAATGCGTGAAACAATCTTGCCTTCGATACTCTTCTCTTCTTTGTAGAGTTTTTCGAGTTCTTCCCAAATCTTCATCTTGTCCGCTTTTTCTTTGGAAAGAACGAGGTTGCCGTCTGCGTCTTCGCATTCTTCGATATACACTTGGAGCCGGTCATCGATCTTGAGGTTGTGAAGTTCCTCGGACGAGAACTGATCGCTCGGGATCATGCCCTCTGATTTGTAACCGATATCAACGATGACCTTGTCCTTCGTCAGAGCCACCACACGGCCTTCTGTAATCGTACCTTCTTCCAGGTTACGAAAGGTTTCTTCGTACAATGCCGCCAATGCATTGCGGTCTAACTGAGCGTCACTGCTGTTGGATACCGTACCCATATGAACGTCCTACTCTTCCGACTTCCGTCGGGTGCTGATGGTGAAATCGCCGGGCTCACTCAGCATTGTGAGCATCGACGGTCGGCCTGTTCGGTGTTTCGTCGGCCAGATCAACTCTTCCCTTTGGAACGGGAACTTGACCTAAGGCTGCAATGTGCTCAATCACCGTACGGCTGACCTGTTGATAGAACTGTTTCGTTTCTGCCTTCTCTTTTTGTCTCCCCGTTTCGAACTGAATAGGAGCTCCGAATCGTACCGTGATGTGACGCAACCGAGGCCAATGAGCCCCCGGAGGGAGTACATCGAAGGTTCCCTTCAAATAGGCTGGAACGACCGGACATCCCGTCTGCGACACAATCACTCCAATACCCGCCTTTGGAGGCCGAAGGTGGCCATCGTGGCTGCGGCCGCCTTCCGGGAATATGACCACCACATGACCAGCTCGGATCAGGTTGATCGCCTTCCCAAACGCCTCTCGGTCGAGGCGCCCCAGCCTGACCGGTATCCAACCCAATGCCTGCAAAATTCCGTTCAATACCGGGATTGGAAATAAATCATTCCGTCCCAAGTACCAGGCCCTTCTTCGCATTCCGCAGCCGAGTAGCGGAATGTCGAGGTAGCTGGCATGGTTTGCGGCAATGAGCAGCCCCCCGCTCCGGGGAATCTTCCCCTGAACACGATATCGAAAGCAAACCCAGGCGACGACTCGTGCCAGGGCCCACAAGAATCCGTAGAGAATCCCGCTCACAACCCGGTCGACACAGCCGCAATCATCTGCTCCACCACTTGATCAGGGCTGAGAGCAGAGGTATCGATGAGTCGTGCGTCACCCGCTGGAACCAATGGATCAACCGTACGGGTCCGATCCCTCCGATCTCGGTCCGACAGATCCCGAGACGTCGTTTCCACCGTCCCTTCACGACCCGCGGCGACCAACTCACGGTGTCGTCGTGCAACTCGTACGTCTGCATCCGCCTCCAAAAAGAATTTGAATGGTGCTGCGGGAAAGACCTTGGTGCCCATGTCTCGTCCCTCGGCAACGACCGAGCCTCTCTGGCCGATTTGACGTTGGATCGGCAGCAGCCATTCGCGGACTGCCGGGATAGCGGACACGACGGAGGCCGCTGCGGTCACTTCTGGCGTACGAAGCTCCCCGCTGATATCGATGCCATCGACCAGGACCTGCATCGCGCCATGGCGAAACTGCATGTGAATCAAGGTAATCGGCAATAATGCCGTCACCTGATCGTGATCCGTCGGACGTATTCTTGATTGCAAAGTTTTCCATGCGATGGCTCGGTACAGGGCCCCTGTATCAAGGTAAAGGTAACCAAGACGAGCTGCCAATAGTTTTGCCACTGTACTCTTGCCGACCCCGGCTGGTCCATCAATCGCAATAATCACTCGATCCCTCTCAATTTCGAACCGTCTCACCGGACACACCGCTCTCATGCCAACAGATCGACGAGCGTTTTCTCAAAATTTGGAAACGATGTATCCACGCAGCCCGCGTCAGTAATCGTCATGCTTTGCTCCGCCGTAAGCCCACCGATGGCAAGAGACATGGCCACACGATGATCTCCATGGCTTTCGGTCTTGCCTGCAGCTTTCAGTCGGCCATTCTCTCCCTCTCGGCCTAATCCGTGGATGATCATCCCGTCCGACCGTTCCTCGATGAGAGCGCCCATTGACGTCAACTCGCGACTCATGGTGGCAATACGATCACTCTCTTTGACCCGAAGTTCATCTGCTCCGGAAATCACGGTGTCCCCGTTCGCCACAGCCGCAGCCACGCACAACACGGGGAATTCGTCGATCATTTTTGGAATGAGGTCATGACCTATCGTCACACCCTTCAGTGCAGCTGACTTCACACGAAGATCCCCAACCGGTTCGCCGGCCGCCTCTCGCAGACCCAGAACCTGAATGTCGGCTCCCATTTTTCTCATGACTTCAATGAGTCCCGTTCTGGTCGGGTTCATGCCGACATTGTAAATGGTGATATCGGATCCTTGTACAATCGTCGCCGCAACGATGAAAAACGCGGCTGCCGAGAAATCACCGGGAATTGTCATGTGAATGCCCGGCCAGCCAACAGAAGGTCGGCCTTGTAAAACCAGGGCCCCATCTTCTTTCGTGAGAGGGATTCCAAAGAACTGAAACATCCGCTCGGTATGGTCACGCGACAGACTCGGTTCCTTATAACGCGTCCTCCCTTGCGCAAAGAGACCGGCAAGCAGGAGAGAAGACTTAATCTGCGCGCTGGCGACGGGCGAGGTATACTCGATACCATGCAGAGCCGCCCCTGTAATCGCCAAAGGAGCCAATTCTCCACCCCTGCGGCCTCCGATGACTGCCCCCATTTCACGCAGCGGCTTGACGACCCGACCCATCGGACGCCGTCTGATCGATGCGTCGCCCGTGAGAACCGAAAAAAAATCTTGCCCGGCCAAGAGGCCTATAAGAAGACGGATGCCTGTTCCGGAATTGCCGCAATCGATCGGAGCGCTTGGTTCGGATAATCCCCAAAACCCTTTCCCGCAGACGGTTAATTCAGTGAGGGTCTGCGTAATGGGAATTCCCAGTCCCTGAAAGGCCCTCATCGTATTCAGGCAATCTTCTCCCTGGCAGTAGCCCGCTATCGTGCTCGTTCCTTCTGCCAGTGCGGTGAGGATGATAGCCCGATGGGTGAGAGACTTGTCACCTGGAACCGTGGTCGTTCCCCTGAGTGGCCGTCCCGGGGTAATAGTCAATAACGTCATGAGTGGCTCGGAGAGAAATTATTCAATTTTTCTCGCTCGCCTTTGGCCCGCTCGAGCAACTTTTCGATTCCGGCTGCATCTCCAGTCTTGATCAGTTGCTTCAATTCTTCCAGGGCCCCTGCATATCTATCGATATAGGACACGATATTATCCCGATTCCACAAGAAAATGTCTCGCCACATTTCCGGAGAGCTCGCGGCGATCCTGGTTGTATCCCGTAATCCCCCTCCGGAATGTCCGGTCAGATCCAAGAAAGGCACCTGCTGATCGCGAACGTCGGCCAAGGCATTCATAAGCGCAAACGCGACCACATGGGGCAGATGACTGACTGCGCCCAGGATTTGGTCGTGGATGTGCGGATCCATCGTTAAGACAATCGAACCGGACTCTTCCCACAGTTGCCTAACCCGATCAAATGCCGTAGGATCCGTTCGTTTTGTCGGGGTCAGAATACAGCGTGCGCCCTTGAACAATTGATCCGATCCGGCCGCAACTCCCGTCTTTTCTTTTCCCGCGATGGGATGAGCCCCCACAAAGTGCACCCCTGCCGGCATCATCGCTTCCGACCGTTCGACCAAGAATCCTTTCACACTGCCTACATCACTGACAATCGCGCCGGGAACCAGACAATGTGCCCATTCATGGAGGTGCCGTTCATAAGTATCAACCGGTGTCGCAAGGACCACCAAATCCGCCCCCACCACACCCTCTTGAGGATCGGCCACGTATCGATCGATCGCACCCAAAGCAACTGCCGTCTTGAGGTTCTCGACACGACGACCGACGCCGACCACCTGATCAGCCAAGGCCTTTCGCCGAAGAATCATGCCGAGGGACCCGCCGATCAGCCCCACCCCAATAATCGCCGCTTGCCTGAAATGAACCGCCATCGTGCCTCTACAGCTCTCGCCCAACGGCCTTCGCAATATTCCTGAGGTCGCTCATCAACGCTTTGAACTTGGAGGGCTTAATGGATTCTTCACCGTCACACAGCGCACATTCGGGGTTCGAATGGACTTCGATGAGCAGGCCGTCTGCGCCGGCTGCGACTGCGGCTTTTGACATCGGAGCAACGAGATCCCACTTCCCCGTAGCATGGCTGGGGTCGACAATGACCGGCAGATGCGAGAGCTCTTTCAACGTGGGAATGGCCGCAAGATCCAGCGTATTGCGATATTGCGTTTCGAACGTGCGAATGCCCCGTTCGCACAGCATCACGTTCTGATTTCCGCGTGACATGATGTACTCAGCTGATAGGAGAAACTCCTTGATGGTCGCCGACAAGCCTCGTTTTAAGAGCACCGGTTTATCGTAAGCGCCGACCTCTTTGAGAAGTTCGAAGTTCTGCATGTTCCGAGCGCCGATTTGAATGATGTCCGCCTTCTCGAGAAAGAGTTCGATATCCCTGGTGTCCAAGATCTCACTGACGACTGGAAGCCCGGTTTGTTTTTTTGCTTCGACTAAGTAGTCGAGCCCTTCGCGACCCAACCCTTGAAAGGAATACGGCGACGTTCTCGGCTTATAGGCCCCGCCACGAAGAATCGAAGCTCCGGAAGCCTTCACCTCGTGGGCGATCCCGACGGTGAGCTCAAGCCGTTCGACTGCGCAAGGTCCTGCCATGATAGCCAACTTTTTGGCACCGATTTTTGCGCCACCGACGTCAATGATGGTGGCTTCCTTCTTAAACTCACGACTGACCAGTTTCCAAGGTGCAAGAATCGGCAGGACACTTTCCACACCAGGTAGCGCCGTCAAAGGCTGATTGTGCAAGATCCGGTCGTCTCCGATGACGCCGATAATGGTGCGCTCCTGACCGGTGGATATCTGGGATTTCAAGCCAAGATCCCTCAATCGATCGATAATATGGTCAACTTCGCTTTCCGAAGCTTCAGGCTTCAACACGATGATCATAATCCCCTCGCTATTTCTTTCCTTTCTCCATGCAAAACTTTCTCGAGTGCTTGGAGGAAGGCCGCATTTTCATCGGGCCGACCGATGGTGACACGAAGCATGGTGCCGTCGATATGCCGTACAATAATCCCCTCTCGCAGCAATGCTTCGAACACCAATCGCCCATCCCGTTTCGCATCAAAATAGAGAAAATTCGTCTCGGTCTGGATGGAAGGCACGCTCAGCGCACGTAGCCCCTGCTCCATCTGCTCCATCCCAGCCACATTGATCGCCCGACTCTTGGCCACATGTTCGTCATCTCCCAATGCCGCCAATGCTGCTTTTTGTGCAAGACTGTTGGCATTGAACGGAGGCCGAACTCTATTTAAGAAGCCGATGATCTCCACTGTGCTGATGCCGTATCCGATTCGCAATCCGGCTAGCCCATAAATCTTGGAGAACGTCCGCAAGACGATCGCGTTCCGACCCTGTTTCACGTAGGACATCGCGTCGGGGAATCGAGGATTGCGGACATACTCAAAGTACGCTTCGTCAAATACGATGATGACATCTTCAGGCACTGTGGCCATAAGTCGATCGACCGCTTCTGCTGATACGATGGTTCCTGTCGGATTATTTGGGTTGCAGAGAAAGAGCAATCGTGTTCGAGGTGTCACGGCACGTACCATTGACTCAAGATCGTGTGTCCAGTTGATGAGCGGTACGACCACCGGTTTGCCGTGAACGGCGGTGACCTCCATTTTATAGATCACGAACGTGTGATCGGCCATGATGGCTTCATCACCAGGACTCAAGAACGTCTTGGCCAACAATCCAAGGATCTCATCCGATCCATTTCCTAGAATGACCTGTCGCTCCGCCACTTTCCAACGATCAGCAATCGCCTGCCTGAGCTGATACGCACCCCCGTCGGGGTATCGATGCAGCATATCTTGAGCGCCGCTCAACGCTGCCAACGCTTTCGGTGAAGGCCCAAGCGGATTCTCGTTGGAGGCAAGCTTTATGACGCGGGTGAGCCCAAGTTCTCGTTGTAGCTCATCGATCGGTTTACCGGGAACGTAAGGACTGAGTGATAAGATGTCTGGGTGAACCTGTAGCGCCATGGTCAGTTATGGATTGGGTATGAGCCCAAAATCTTCATGAAGAGGCAGCGTCCTTTTATTTCTTCCACCGCCCTATTGACCCGCTCCTCATTGATATGACCCTCGACATCCACGAAAAAAATATACTCCCAAGCCTTTCGCTGGGAAGGACGAGATTCGATCTTGGTCATGTTGATCCCATGCGAGGCAAAGGGGCGGAGAAGGTCATAAAGCGCACCGACTTTATCCTTGACCGACAACATTAACGACGTTTTATCTTTCCCTGTCCGCTCTGATGGCTTCTGTGACAAAATCAAGAAACGGGTAAAATTGTTGAGATTATCTTCGATGCGGGCTTTGATCACCTTCAGTCCGTACAGTTGACCGGCCAATTCCGACGCAATAGCAGCTGAGGCTGGTTCATCGGTACATAGCTCGGCCGCCCGAGCAGTGCTGGCTACCTCAACTGCGGGGACATGCGGAAGATTGGTCTCTAGCCAGTTCCGGCATTGCGCAAGGGCATGAGGATGGGAGTAGATCTTCTTCACATCCTCTATAAGGCCTGATTTCGACAGCAGATGGTGCGAAACCTCTTGAAGAACTTCTCCATAGATCAGTAAGTTGGAATCGATAAACATGTCGAGAGTGTAATTGACGACACCCTCCGTGGTGTTTTCAATCGGAACTACCCCGAAATTGGCCCGGCTTCGCTCAACTTCACTGAATACCTCTTTAATACTGTGAACGGGCACGTACTGAACAGATGAACCGAATTTCTGCATGCAAGCCATGTGGGTAAAGGTCGCCCGCGGTCCCAGATACGCTACCTTCTGGGGAGCCTCGAGGGACAAGGAAGCCGACATGATTTCCCGATAGACCGATCGAACGGCCTCGTGGGGAAAAGGGCCTGTGTTGAGTTTCGTGAGCCGTTCGATGATCTCAGCCTCTCGACCCGCAGTATGGAGGTTGGCATTCGCATTCTTTTCTTTTTTGAGCTTTCCGATTTCGATAACGCTTTTGGAGCGTTCATTGAGCAGTCGGATAATTTGGTCATCGATCCTATCGATTTCCTTACGATATTCCGGCATATCTTTGGACATGCTGAGTCTTGCCTCGGGCAACTGATGCAGGAGGGCGTCCTCATCCCAGTAGGGGATCATCAAGACAAGTGATGGATTTTACAGGAACGATTGAATCTATTGCAAGGATAGCGCTTGGGCATCAGGATTTATGAAGATTGAAACATACGGACTTACATCAGCAAAGGAGAAGGCCGTTTAAAGTGCTCGTACGCCAAACGAGTCACTTGTCGACCACGACCGGTACGATCCAGGAAACCTGCTTGGATCAGGTAGGGCTCATACACATCCTCGATTGTGCCCTTGTCTTCCTGGACCGCGGCGGCCAAGGACTCCACCCCGACAGGCCCACCATTGAACTTCTCGATAATAGTGATGAGGATTTTGCGGTCCATATCGTCGAAGCCTGCCTCATCGATCCCCACCCAAGCTAATCCTTCTTTGGCCGCCTGTTCGGTGATATGCCCATCAGCCTTGATTTGTGCATAGTCCCTGATCCTCCTAATCAGCCGGTTCACTATCCGCGGTGTTCCACGCGCTCGGCGTGAGATTTCCTCGGCACCCGCCCGGTCGATCCCAATACCTAAGACCCCGGCCGAGCGAGTCACAATCGCTTCCAATTCGGACGGCCCATAGAACTCCAGCCGATAGACTAAGCCGAATCGATCCCGCAGCGGGGATGTCAGAGAACCGGCCCTCGTCGTCGCCCCCACAAGCGTGAAAGGAGGCAAATCAAGTTTGACGGTTTTCGTGGCAGGTCCTTGTCCAATCACGAGATCCAACTGAAAATCCTCCATCGCCGGATAGAGCGCTTCTTCAACCGACGCGGGCAAGCGATGAATCTCATCGATAAAGAGTACGTCATGTTCCTGAAGATTGGTCAAGATCGCCGCCAAGTCGCCGGCATGGGCTAAAACCAGCCCTGACGTCGACCGTAATGCCGCGCCCATCTCTCTCGCGATAATGTGAGCAATAGTCGTCTTTCCGAGACCGGGCGGTCCGTAGAAAATGGCATGGTCGAGTGCCTCTTCCCGCTGCTTAGCCGCTTCGATACAAATTCGAAGCGATTCCTTCATTTTGTCTTGGCCGACATACTCATCGAGCGTCTGAGGTCGAAGAACATTCTCCTGACCCCGCTCTTCGTCCGTGGCACGATTGGTTACGAACCGTTCCATCAGAGTGCGACGCTGTCTATTTGCTCTCCGGCACCTGTTGATACTTCGGGGGAGGCGGCAAAGTCCCTTGGCCAGGTTGGGCCGCACTGCCGCAATCAGGAGGACATCTTTTATATCCCTGGGTCGAGTCAGGGAAATTCTGCTCCATTTTCCTCAGCTGGCATTGCGTCAGTCGGCCACCATCTTTGTTCCCGCACCGAGCAGGGACTGAGGAACCTCCGATCTCGGCATATCCGTCAGGGCATGATCCGCACACGGCCAGCATGTTGGCCCCCAGCGGCACACATTGCACGAGAGTCGGGTCGCCGTCTTTGCAGATTTCCGAGGATTGGGTGACGCCGGTCGTCGCATACCCATCAGGGCACGTTCCACAGGTCATTCTAATACTTTTCGGCTCCGTGGTCTCTTGTGCGATACTCCGAAATGGGAACGTGAACACTAGAACGGCCCCGATCGAGATACTGTACACGAGCATCTTGCCGATATTCCTGACCTCGAGCGGCATAGGCTTACCCCCTCGCTAGCTCCTTAAGCCCTTTGCGAATGAGCTCTTTCAGCGCTACCGCACCAGTTGCAGCCTTTGTCACCCTCTTCAAAGCTTCTTTGGCGTCCTGAGCGCGATAACCCAAGTTTACCAGAGCGGAGAGTGCATCCTCATAAGGGCCATCCAGCTCAGGCGCGGCAGCGGTTTGAGGACGAACACCGTGGACTTTGTCCACCTTTTCTTTCAGTTCTAGCGCAATACGTCCAGCCGATTTCTTCCCAATCCCGGGAACGGTGGCAAGCTTTTCGATATCCTCAGACTGGATCGCATGAACAAGATCCGTGACCGACAGGCTCGAAAGCACACTGAGAGCAAGCTTCGGGCCGATGCCCGACACGCTGGTCAGCAGCAAAAACGACTCCTTCTCGCTTTGCGAGAGAAAGCCGAAGAGCTGGATGGCATCTTCACGGAGATGCGTGTGAATATTCAGTGCGGTCACTTCGTCGAGATTCGGCAAGGCATAATAGGTGCTGAGTGGGATATGGACTTCGTACCCCACTCCCTGCACATCGAGCGTGAGGTGAGTAGGTGCCTTGAATGCCAACCGCCCCGTAAGAAAGGCGATCATGTCGTTTCGCTATCCGAAGGTAAGAACCATGGTGGTAAGCTGGTGATTATCCCGCCGCGGTTGCGGCAACTTTTTCCATCACCTCATCCGGAATATCGAAGTTTGCATGGACCTTCTGAACGTCATCATGCTCGTCCAAGACTTCCATCAACTTCAGCATTTGCTCGGCAGACTTCTCTTCCAGTCGAATCGTGTTCTGCGGGATGAAAGTGATTTCGGCCAGGGCCGTGTCAATTTTGGCATCGACCAGCGCTTTCTTCACCGCTTCAAAATCTTGTGGACTCGTGAGCACCTCATAACTCTTCTCACCGACCTTCACGTCTTCCGCCCCGGCGTCGAGGGCCAACGAAAGAAGCGTATCCTCTTCGACCTTTCCCTTCTCAATCGCGACGAGCCCCTTCTTATGGAATTGCCAGGCAACGGCGCCGGCTTCCGACATATTGCCGTGATTCTTCGTCAGGAGACTGCGAATCTCCGCAACTGTCCGGTTCCGGTTGTCGCTGGTGATTTCCAACAGGAGTGCCGTCCCTCCAGGCCCATATCCTTCTAAAGAAAATTCCTCATACGTCACACCAGGTAGTTCACCAGTACCCCGCTGGACAGCTTTCTTCATCGTGTCGCCAGGCATATTGGCTTCTTTGGCCTTGGCGATGGCTAGACGCAGGCGAGGATTTCCATCCGGATCCCCTCCGGATCGAGCCGCGATAGTGAGCTCTCTAATGATTCTTGTAAAAATCTTTCCACGCTTCGCGTCCTGGGCTCCCTTGTGCCGTTTGATCGTGGCCCAGTGACTATGTCCACCCATGTGATCCTCCTCTATCCGGCCGGGCTCTCTAGGCTGGTTAGAGATGTGTCGGATAACTGTCTTGACCGTGGTCGGCTAGACCTAGCACAGGCTTCAGAAAGGTGTCAAACTCCATCCTGGCCCATTACACTCTTTCTCTCTATTCGGAATAGACGAGAAGCAGAAGCCCAAAGAGGATCACGGAGCCCGCCCAGGCCACTTCCGCCCATTTCACAAACTGCCGTGACGCGCCAGGCATCCATGACGCCATCGCTTTTGATAGGGCGGCACCGACTCCCACAGTTCCCAGTAAGGCATGGTGGAGCTCGATCCTCTCGCTGGCCGGGTGATTCCCGTGTGAATGGACAAACAACAGCAGACCTCCGATCAGCGTTAAGAAAACCAACGGCGCCGCCCATGCAGGGTGTCGAACCCTGCCGATTCGACGGAGTGTCTCGCATACGGCTATAGCCACCGCTAGAACGCTATAGATTTTGTGCTCGAGGATTTCCCGGTCATCACCGAAAAACGTTTCGACAAAGCCGAGTGAGCCGATCGGCCACGCATCGTGGTCGCTCCAGACCAATAGATAAACCCCGATGATACCGAGAGCACTCGGCAGAACGAGACGAATCCAGAAAGGCAGCGGAAGCCGTAATGCATAGCCCAACTCGGCAAGCCCAAAGAGCACATCACAGAGACCGGCGAAGTGATGATTGAACTCCGAATAGGCGATCCCTTCTGATGATCCTTCCCAACCCCCCTCGACGTGTTTACGTTGGTGATCATTTGTCACCCCTGTTTCCCCCGACACAGCTTGATGGCCTGCGTGTGATTGTGCGTGTGCTTCTGAAATCCAGGTGAGCGGAACAATGACGAACAGGAGTGTGAATATCAGATAAGACCACCGCTTTACGCAGAAGCTTCTCGGCTCATAGGAGCGCAGATAACCCATTTAGAGAACGCGTTCCATTTCTACTCGAAATACAGGAGAAGCTGAATACCCATTAAAACCACAAACCCCGCCCAAGCGACTTCCCACCTCTTCACAAGATGAGGCGAGGCGCTGGCTGTCCACGAAATCATTGCATTCGATATCGCAGCCCCCACACCGAGACTTCCGAGAAGCGCATGGTGCAGCTCGATCATATGATTTGCCGGGTGATTCCCATGGGAGTGGAAGAAGAGCAGCAATGTGCCGACTAGGCCGAGAAAACCCAATGGAGCCGCCCACGACGGGTGTTGAGCCCAACCGATTCGGCGAAGTGTCTCACTCACCGCAGCTGTAGTGCCAAACACACCATAGAACTTATGCTGAAGGATTTCTTGGTCCTGCCCAAAGAATGTTTGGACAAAGCTGAGTGAACCGATCGGCCAGGCCTCATGATCACTCCAGACCAGTAAATAGGCTCCGATGACACCGAGTGCACTCGGAAGAACAAGACGAATCCAGAAAGGCAGGTGGTACCGAAGGGCATGCCCTAACTCAGCCAGACCCAACAGCAGCACGAACAGCCCAGCGAAGCGATGGTTAAATTCTGAATAGGCGATTCCTTGAGCGGACCCTTCCCATTCTCCTTCGGCATGTTCGCCGTGCGGATTGTTCGTTGTATCGGGGGCGACGGAGATTTGATGAGGCTCGGAGAATAGTTGGGCGAGCACATCCGGTCCCCAGGGAAACTGCACGACCGTCAGCACCAGAACGGACAGCAGAGAAGCCCACTGCTTCATGCGCTAGAACCCGTCGACCGAATGAGTCCAAACAGTCGGAAGGCCCATCCAGGCGGCCGGATGGGCCTTCCGTTTTTCCGATAGAAATACGTTGCTCTTACATGAACTTCATGAACTTGTCCTTGGCCTCGTCCATTACCTGCGCGGTGATGGTGGATACCCCACGTTCCTTCGCCAGCCGCTCGATTTCTTTTCGCGCCATAGGACGGATGAAGTCCGGGATATTGTCGAGCCGTTGTTCAGCCTCGCGTGACCACGTCATGCCGTTGGGCGAATCATTCTTCGAATCATCCATCACTTGCAGCGTGATGGTCTTAAACCCATGCTTGCGTGCATAGGTCTCGACGCTTGCTTGCACCATCGGTTTTACGAAAACTGGAAGGCGATCGAGTTTTTCCTTAGCATCGGCGGTCCAGGTGAATTCCGAAGAACTTGCGCTCGTACCATTTCCCGGCTTGCCGCTAGCCGTCAGCCCCATCTCAGCCACCATCGCCGAGAAGGGACAACCGCTCGTCTTTTCCTCAGCCTTAGCGGGCGAGACAGACGGCGTATTCTGAGTCGGTTTATTCGCAGCAGTGGCTGTTTGGCTGTCTCCCGTTAGCGCACGCAACCCTTCCATAGAGGCCGCCGGTTCTGCTCGAGCTCCGAGCTTCAAGCCCAATGCATTCATCATGTTCGTTTCGCCGGCATTAGTCACCATCGAGAACTTCGCGCTACACGAGGGGCAAGCAAAAAAGACTCCGAGAGATCCCTCCTCTGGTTTTTCTACTTTCTCAAGACTCATATATGTTTCGCAGTTAAGACATACAAATTTCATAAAGACTCCTCTATCATCAGCCCAGATGGTTGTTACATCGTTTCGGGCTAGTTACTCTTACGAAAACTTACGCTATCACAAGGATTTCTGAGGAGTCAAACCGCTGGGATGAGGTAACTATCCTATCGGGGTTAGAGGCTTGAAATAGGAACCTGACAGTTATGATCCTAGTATCCGAGTGATTCCTATATCCTGGGAAGTGTCGGTTTCTCTCAGTCACTCCTTGCGACCATAATTAAATCTGTTCTTACTTTTCTGTCCCGGCAGGCTGGGCTGTGACATCTCGACTCAACTTTTGGCTTATGGCTTGAAGAGCTAGCCCGGCCTGTTTCTGCTTTGCCGCTTTTTGCCTTGATTCAACTTTTTCATCGAGAATTATCTCTATGCAATTCTAAGAGCATCAAAGTGTTCCAAACACTCCTGCTCAGTCAGCTCGTGAAGACCTTTACTAAGTAGAGAATAGATAATGGGATTCTGTACTAAGAAAATGGGAAGATATTCGCGAAGAATTCGAATTTTCTCACTTGTTCTGATATAGCTTTCTTCGTCCCAACCAGTTGTACGCCTGGCTGTTTGGTGGGCTTTCTCAAGTAGGTACTCAAATACGCGTCTAAGATAAACAAACGCCCCTATCCCAACGTCATGAGAGGCGAGACCTATTCCACGCTTGAATTCTCCGAGAACCTGTTTGTCCAGAACCGCACTGTATTTGGATAGTTCCGGAAGTGCTAGATCTCCGAACGATGGGTACTGTCCAATTTTTATGATGAACTGAGTTAATCCGATTTTCTTGTTTTCGCCGATCTGGTCCAATATTATTAAGAATATGTAACGAATTTGGTGATATTCATTCCGCGCACAGCGGAAAATGACCTCAAACGTTCCATTAGGAAGAAGCGGAAGGTCGATTGTTTTTCCCGCCGCCGCTGCTAGGTTGCATTTCCTTTGAAAAGAACCAAGGCTTAAATCTTCTGGAAGAGCTTTGTTTTTGCATGTGAATGTTGATTGCTTGCCACAATCCACACAATGGACATCCAGGGTTCCTGGGTAATATAACGTTGCCGCAATCTCAAAGACTTTGTTCGGCTCCCATATGACGCGTTCATAGAGAGGCATCTGAAGAAAGATGAAGGAAGCAGATAAGTTACTGATGCCTTTCATGACGATAACTTGCTGTGACAACCAACGGAGGGGAGTCCGTATTCACCATATTGAGGGCGAAATAGGATGGTCATCTATTCATTTATTTCGGCATCCCACTAAATCGAATACTGAAAAATCGGCTTCGCCCCTATAGCCCGAGCGAGAACACCCCGGCGTTTCAATTCGTCGATGATGCGAGCGGTCGCGGCGTCGAAATCCGTGGGGCCGGTGAGAGCCACATCGGTATTGGGCGGTAGCTCTTCTTCTGTTTTGCTCATGTGGACGGCGATGACGGGTGCGGGATGCACGAGGGTCCTGATCGCTTGCGAGGCCTCATGATGGGCCAGGCCAAAGGGATTGGTTGTGGAAACAACGATAAGGCCGGTGTCGGTGAGGAGACGTGCTACTTCGCCATAGCGTCGAGCCATTTCCGTCGTCTGCCCACGTTCTTCTTCACTGAGATCGGCATCGAGCCCACGGCGCAGGTTTTCCCCGTCCAATAAGTAGGCATGGCGCCCATCCGCCACGAGGCGGCCTTCAAGCTTTCTGGCCAAGAACGATTTGCCGGTATGCCGTCCCCCGGTAATCAGAACGACTGCCGCCCGATGGCCGTACTGTTGCGCGCGGTCCTCGACCGTAACCTCACCCTTCACCCATGCAAAGTCTCGTCGCCTCGCCTCTTCACGGAGAAACTCCTGATCGTCATGGACCAGTTCGGTGATGATACCGCCGCCCGCGATATCGTATTCATCCACCAGAACGAAACGACCGGTGGCTTCGAACGATGACGACAGATCGAAGGCAACCGGGGTCTTTGTGCGCAAGGTCAGTTCGGCCACTTGATTCTTGTTGATGGTGGTGCTGCCCTGTTGCTGAGCCAGATCCATCGTATCGATGATCCGATGGATCGAGGCCACTTCGCAATCCACTTCTTTAGTCGCCACGCGCAAAAGATATTTGCGACCCTTTTCCAACGGTCTCTTGCCGAGCCAGAACAAGTTGGCGCGAACCGCCGTGGAGACCAACGGAAGATGTTCCTGATGCGAGGCGATTTCGCCGCGCTCCACAAAGATCTGCTCATCGAGCGTCACGCCAATCGATTGCCCCGCCTGCCCTTCGGTCGGTTGCGGCTCTATATTGAAGGCCTCTACTGTTCTGATGTTGGCCCGCTTGTTGGAAGGCGAAAAAACGAGGTGATCGCCGACCTTGAGACGCCCTGCGGTAATGCGCCCGGTGATGATTCGGCGCGCATCGAATTTATAGACGTCCTGCACAGGCAGCCGAAGCGGCTGCTCCGACCGTGCCGTCTCTTTGTTGAACGCGCCGAGTGTCTCCAGGACGGTGGAACCGCTGTACCACGACATCCGCCCGCTGCGGTTGGCGATGTTGTCGCCCAGCTTGGCGCTCACCGGAATGAACTGCGACGGCACGGCTTTGAACTGCCCCAGAAATTCCCGGTACTCTTTTTCGATCCCATCGAACACATCCTGCCGGTAACCGACCAAGTCCATCTTGTTGACGACCACCGCAAACTGGCGAACGCCCAGCAGCGACAAAAGGTACCCGTGCTTCTTGGACTGCTCCTTCACCCCTTCCAAGGCGTCGATGAGCAGCAATGCCGCCTCGGCGCGCGCGGCGCCCGAAATCATGTTCTTGAGGAACTCCTTATGCCCGGGCGCATCGATGATGATGTATTGCCGGCCTTTCCACATGAAAAAGGTGCGAGCGGTATCGATCGTAATCCCCTGCTCCTGCTCTTCGAGAAAGGCATCGAAGAGAAAAGCATATTCGAATTCCTTTCCCTGTTGCTTGCAGATTGCCTGCACTTTTTCCAACTTGCCGTCGGGCAGTGAGCCGGTGTCGGCATAGAGTCGGCCCAGTAAGGTGGACTTACCGTGATCCACATGGCCGACGATGACGATGTTCAAATTCTCAAACGGCTTGGTATCGGAGGTGGTCATAATCGTTCCATCATCTCAGAATGCTCAGACGAGCGGACCAGCGAGGCCGCAGTGGAGAAACAACCGGAGGCGTACTTCATTCCACCCGCCCACCCCAAGCTGCCAAGACAGCTTGCTCTCCGTGAGTACGTCGAGAATTGTTTCGATCCGAGAACGAAGCTGGATGCTCGTTTCAGCATTCTGACTACATGTAACCGTCTTTTCGCAATAGCTCCATCCCTCGCCCTTCATCCTGTGCCCGGCCCGATCGCTCAGCTACGGTGGTATGGCGAAGTTCTTCGATGATGTCATCCACGGTCTTGGCGGTGGATTTGATCGGCGAGGTGCAGGGTGCACAGCCTAAGCTGCGATAGCGCGTGCCATTCCCCTTGTCGAGATACAAATCGATGAAGGGAATATTCTCAAGCTTGATGTACTCCCAAATATTGATCTCGGTCCAATCCAGCAGCGGATGAATACGGATGTGAGTACCGGGCGGAAAGGTTGTCTTGTATTGGTCCCAGAGTTCCGGCGGTTGATCCCGAAAATCCCAGTCCCCATGTTTATCCCGTGGAGAGAAATAGCGTTCTTTGGCTCTCGTTCCCTCTTCATCCGCACGAACGCCGAGAATTACGCCGGTGTAGCCTTTGTTCTCCAACAGTTGCTTGAGACCGTTCGTCTTCAGCGCCGTGCAACAAACGACACGGCCCATCGTGTGATTCATCCCTGCCGCCAAGGCTTCTTTGTTCTGGCCCACCACCAGATTCAACCGCCATTCCCGTGCAAGACGGTCCCGGTACTCGATCATCGCCGGGATTTTATAGCTGGTATCGACATGGAGTAATGGAAACGGCACATGCCCAAAGAAGGCCTTGCGCGCCAACCACAGCAGTACCGTTGAATCTTTGCCCATGGACCAAAGCATGGCGAGATTGCCGAAGTGTTTGTAAGCTTCACGAAGGATGTAGACGCTTTGATCTTCAAGTTGCCGCAGGTGTCTCATAGGCTTGTTCCTTAAAATCTTACGCCGCGACCGGCTGTCGCACCAATTCATCGAGCTTGCGCCCTGCGGCTCCTCCATCAAGCGCCGCGCGTGCAGCCGGAAAGCAGGCCGACAAGGACACCCCTCTGCCCGCCGCGTAGAGCAACATGGCCGCATTCATCAACACCCAATCTCGCGGCCCACCCGGAACCTGATTCCGAAGAATTCGCCGGATCAGGTCGGCTTCCCTGTCTCGTTGATCGGGGGGAAATCCGGCCATCTCTCTTGATGGGACAAATGCCAGCCCGAAATCTTTCGGAGCCACTCCCAACGGCGTAATGCGCTCATCACGCAGTTCCAGAACTCTCGTCGCCATCGAGGCGGACAACTCCGGATCACCTTCAACTCCACGGATCACCAATGCTCGTCGGCACCCGAGGATTCGCAAGGCTTCGGCTGTCTTTTCAAAATGCGGCGGATGCGTCAACCCCACGACTTGCACCGGCGCTCGACCCGGGTTCAGGAGCCTGGCAATTGGATGGAACACATTCCTGACCCCGAGCTCTTGGCGCATCTCCAAAAATCGATAGAGTGGCGGGTGGTACAATCCGATATCCAGATAGGCAAAGCCCTTTCTATTCACTTCTTCGGAAACCAACTTGGGATCGGCATCAACCGGAATACCCAAGGCTTTCAGGACTCCGGCACTGCCCGGCCGACCAGGAATGCCATCATAGCCGTGCATCAAGACTGCAGCGCCAGCTGCAACTGCAACAATGGACGCGGCAATAGTCGCATGAAACGTGTCCTGCTTTCCGGCATAGGTCGGGACATCGACCAAGGCCAAGTCCCGCGAGACAGTGAGAGGAGGTACATATTGCCGGGCCGCGGCGGTCAGTGCCGCCAATTCGGTAACCGACTCCATCTTGAATCGCATGGCAATGAGAAAGGCCCCCGTTTGCGCCGGTGTGGCCTCACCTTCAATCAACGCCTTCATCGCCTGCTTGCACTCATCCCATGTGAGATCCTTGGAAGCTTTCGGTCCCTTGGCGATCTTGGCGAGGAGATTTTGAATCGGCATGTTACGACTTGTGTAGTCCGCACTCGGTCTTGGCAAAATTCTTCCAGCGACCGGCCCTAGGATCATCGCCAGGTGCCACTTGGGTGGTGCAGTAGGTGCAGCCGATGCTGGGATAATTCTGATCATGCAGGGGGTTGTACGGGACTTCGTAGACCTTGATGTAGGTCCACACGTCGGTCGACGTCCATCGGGCGAGGGGATTAATCTTGATCAATTCAAACTTCTGGTCCCACTCGATCAACCCGGCATTGGCACGGGACGGGGATTGATCACGCCTGATTCCGGTAATCCATGCGTCGTATCCTTGCAGAACGCGGGCCAGTGGTTCGACTTTCCGCAGCCGGCAGCACTGGTCCGGATCTCGAACCCACAGAGCCTCGCCGTACGATTCCGCTTGTGCCTCCGGTGTGAGCAAGGACTTCACCTGGATAACCTGCGCCGCCTGAAGACCGTATCGTTCAATCACTCGGTCTCGCGTGGCGTAGGTTTCAGGAAATAAAAAATCGGTATCGAGATAGAACAACGGCACCGTGGGATTGATGCGATGGACCATATCGACAAGCACGACATCTTCGGCCCCGAAACTGCAGGCCAGAACGATCTTCTCGTATCGTTCAATGGCCGCTGTCAGTGCATCTTGCGGCTGCTTCGTCTCAAACGAAGCGCTCAAGGCTTTGAGCTCTGCGATCAGTTCGGAATGTCCATTGACGGTCATGGCGAATCGGATTCCTTATCCTTCGACCTTTTCGACCAAAATCCGATAATGCGACGCTTCTGGCTCCAAGGCCTCTTGGATCAGCACCCGGTGTCCGTCATTCTTAAGGCTCATCGGCACGTTCTTGATCGGTTCACCCGCGTCGAGCCACACTTCCAACCGTTCACCGGCGTCCATCATTTCCAGTTTCAACTTCGTCTTCACATAGTTCATTGGGCACGCCACGCCACGCAAGTCGTAAACAGGCGCACCTGTCGGAACAGGAGCGACAGGTTTGGTTTCAACTGGCGCAGGCGCGACCGGAGACTTTTCTTCTTCCATAGTTGACAGCTTCAGGTCCTTGCCCATCCGATCCGTCGCCGTGCGGCAAGCATCAACAAACCCCTTGGCAAAGGCCATCTTCTCTCGGGCCGATTCAGCCGACGCTTCTTTCGGACCCAAATCTCCGACCTTCTTGCTCAGGTCTCGATAGACGGACGGCACGACGCTTTTCTGTGCAACTCTGCTGTCGAACTCGATGAACGTTTCAGAGTCCGTCGAGGGCTCCAGTCCTTCTGTCACCAGCATTGCCTTAGCGGCAGCCAACACTGCCCGATAGGATTTGTTCACCGACACGGAATATTGATGCTTTTCAACGAGCAGCTTCGCTTGATAGAGCTCTTGATCGGCTTCCAGGATGCCGTTTTCGATCATGTCCAGCGCACCGCCTGCACATTCACCAGGGCCTAGATCCTCAAGGATAAATTCTTCTTCACCTTCCCAATCATAATAGAACGTAGGATCCTCTTCATAAGACGGTACGATGGTGTATGGGATCAACTCGTCTTTCAGCTTGCTCTTCCCGACGCGTGCAATGAATGTTGACAAATTCTCGTTCGCTTGTCGATCGCGCCGGTACACGTCGATCAAATGAGAGATCGCCGCAGGTACGGCTTTCGCCGGCAACTTCACGGTCATCCGGCCGATCTTGGCCGTGCCGTTCACCGAGCCGCCGAGATGCAATTCATAGTGCGGTGCGACGTGGTCACCCAGACGTTTTCCGACTCCATGCAACCCGATCGTCGAAATGTGATGCTGTGCGCATGAGTTATGACAGCCGCTGATCTTCACGCTCACATCCTGAAGATCTTCTGGAACACGGCCGGCTGGAAACACCTCGGCCATCGCTCGCGCCAGGCCTTTGGATGATGTGATCCCAAGACCGCATGTATCTGTGCCGGGGCAGGCAATAATGTCTTCGACCAGCTCCGCACCGGGGTCTGCCAATCCATGTGACGTCAGATCCTCGTAAAAGTGCGGGATCTGATCGGTAGGAACCCATCGAATGACCAGGTTTTGATTGATCGTGGTGCGAAGATTGCCGTTTGAATAACGCTCAGCCAGATCGGCGACGAAGAGCATCTGTTCAGCCGTAATGTCCCCCATGAACAGCTTGATCGCGGCCGTGACATATCCATCTTGCTTCTGTTTCACAACGTTGGTCCGGTTCCACATCTCGAACGGCGTCTCGTAGCCGATCCCATGAGACCCGTTACCGTTACCATTTTTGTTTTCATTTGCTACCTCGTTTCTCGTCGGCATGATGAGCCGGGGGGGGGCATCTTGATGCTGAAGCAGGGTCAAAGGTCCATTTTGGGGAAGTGTGTGTCCCATCGCGACGTAGGCTGCTTCCCAGCGCCGTTTGAATTCGTCAAATCCCAGTTTGTCGACCACGAACTTCATCCTGGCCTTGTTTCTATTTTTTCGATTGCCGAGGGTATCGAAGACTTTAATAACGGCTTCGATACTGGGAATCAGCTCATCCATCGGTGTGAACTCACGAAGAAGTTGAGCGATCCGCGGAGCGGACCCCAACCCACCACCCGCCACCATTCGAAAGCCGATTTCTCCGTCGGCTCGTTTGACGGCCAACAGACCGATATCATGGATGGGAGTCAGCGCACAGTCATGTTTGCAGCCGGAGAACGCAATTTTGAACTTTCGCGGCAAACTTTGATTCAAGGGGTTTCGCAGCAAATGATACGCGACTGTCTTCGCATACGGAGTCACATCGAATACTTCTCCTTGGCACACGCCGGCCAAATGACACGCCGTCACATTCCGCACAGTGTTGGCACAGGCCTCCCTGGTGGTCAGGCCGACTTCGGCTAGGCCTCGCATGATGCTCGGCACGTCCTTGAGCTCCACAAAGTGCATCTGAATATCTTGCCTTGTCGTAACGTGGCCGACTCCGGTCGCATAGTGATCGGCGAGCTCCGCCACACGTCGCAGCTGATTTGCGGTGATGCCGCCGAACGGGATCTTGATACGGACCATCTGCACACCCGGCTGACGCTGGCCGTATATGCCGTATTGCAGGCGGAATGGCTTGAAGAGATCGGTGGAGATCTCTCCGGCCAATGTTCGCAGGACTTCAATCTCGAAGGTTTCTATTTCCTCTAAAATGGCCGGCGGAATCGGATTCGTGACAATTTTGGGGATAGGGAGGGATTCAACTGGGTTCATATACCGATCTCCTTGCCTCCTCAGGAGAGGAGCCTTCTAAGTCAAATGTGGTACATTGGATTGCGCTGAGCGTCGATTGTCCGTAGACGCATCGCTAACTGTTCGACGGTCACATTTTCGAGGACTTTCCGTTCCGCCTGCTGAACCTGCTCCCAAACATCATCTAACAGCAGTTCCGGTTTGGTCGCGTGACGATCACGTATCCGTTGACCGAAAGATGATCGATGCAAGACCGGCCCTTCCAACGCCTCGAATATATCGGCGATCGACATTGCCGTTGGTTCATGCGTGAGGAGGTACCCCCCCTGGGCACCCCTTTGGCTTTCTACTAACCCGGCCTTTTTCATTGCATGGAGAACCTGTTCGAGAAAACGTATTGGAATCCCATGACGTCTCGCGATGGCTCGCGCTTGAATCGGGGTTTCATGTGCATATATCGCCAGATCCACAGCTACCATAATTCCATATGTGGCACGTTTGGACACTTTCATTCTTTATTATTCCGGTAGGGATTTAGTCACATATACATTTTCCTCTCGTGTGCTGTCAAGATACTGAAACTCCGTGAATTGAACCCGTACACCAAGGTATCTTCGTAGTACCATTCGACCCCGTGATCCGGACGAAAGCCATTCTCTTTACTATGTATTTCATGCCTGCAAAGCTATTCGGAAAAGAGGTGGGAAGATCGTCGCTCCATAAAATCCAATTGACATCGTTTACGCCCTAGGCAATAATCCGCCCTCTTCTTCGGGTGGTGCCTTCATGTCTGTGCCGTCGTCCTCATTTGCCATTCTGTTACTCACGAACGATACGGCTGTACAAGCCCTGGTGAAGCAAATATTCAAGGACGCCTCCGTTACGATCGCTCGGGACGCTTTGACCTTTCAGAAGGAATTGCCAAAACATCGGTTTGACGCTGTCGTAATGGAGTCGCAGGGCGGACAGGAGATTAGTGCACTCAATGACCACCTCGACCTCTCCCGCACTCTTTGTATCAAGGGGTCTAAGACTGTCTTAAAAAAGACCCTGAAAACAATCCAACTGATGAATCAGCCAGGCAGTCTCCAGCAAAACAAAACCCGCGACGTCTCCATAGAGAGTTATTTAGAGGTGAAAATGGGAGAATTCGTGAAGGGAATGAGAAACGGATCGGCAAAAAACCTTCATCCGATCTTGATCTCCGCCGTGGAGCGCCCTCTCATCACTTCCGCCCTGCGGGAAACAGGAGGCAATCAAATACAAGCGGCTGAACTTCTCGGACTCAACCGAAACACGTTGAGAAAAAAAATCGTTAACCTTCACATTCCGTTGAAACAAACTAAAGCGAGAGCAAGCCATAGTGTCTGAACAGGACTTCCCATGGATGTGCTGCCGGGCTTACTTCCCCTACCATCTCCCAAAACTCATGAAGGAGGGACATCATGACAAAGGAAGAGCTGATCGCAAAGATGGCCGCTTCAGCAGGAATCACGAAGGTTGCGGCCGGAACCGCACTTCAAGCATTTACCGGCGCAGTGACTTCCTCATTGAAAAAGGGACAACGTGTCTCTCTCGTCAATTTCGGCACCTTTACGATTTCAAAGCGAAAAGCACGAATGGGAAGGAATCCACGGACAGGAGAATCACTTCGAATACCGGCAGCGAAGGTCCCGAAGTTTTCAGCTGGAAAAGAGCTTCGCTCTGCTGTGAGGTGATGGTTCGCAGGCTGAAGCGTGCCTGACCCGGAGATTAAAGAGAAGGTCGCATTCTTTCAAGTGGCTAAGGAATGCGACCTTCTCTTTCGTTTTCTTGACAGTGTCAACGACGCTATATTAGCATGCCTCCTTTATCGATAGGCGCGTAGCTCAGGGGGAGAGCGCTACCTTGACACGGTAGAGGTCGACGGTTCAAGACCGTCCGCGCCTACCATTTAAGTTGAGGCACTGGTTTGTCTCTCAGAGGCTCGGTGCCTTTGTTGTTTTTTGTACTGTAGATCCAAATTTCGTAAGCCATGAAGATATCGGTTAAAGATGGTCCAAGCAGTGACATTCAGACCGGGGAGACGATAGGTGACGCTCTATCTGAACTAGGGGTTGCAAGCCGGGATATTCTGGCAGCCAAAATAGACGGAACGGTTGCCGATCTGTCGCGTCCTCTCTCCGGGAGTTCCGTGGTCGAACCACTGCGGTTCGACAGCGCAGAGGGTCGCGAGGTCTATCGCCACAGCAGTACCCATATCATGGCTCAGGCAGTAAAAGAACTCTTCCCGTCTGCACAATTGACCATCGGCCCAGCCCTGGAAGATAGTTTTTATTATGACTTTGCCTTCGAACGTCCCTTTACGCCCGAAGACCTAGAGAGAATTGAAGAACGCGCCGCAGAAATCATCAAGCGTAATCTCACCATCACAAGACGAGAGTTTTCAAAAGGGGACGCGATCGATTTTTTCCGGGCCCGTGGCGAGCGCTACAAGGTCGAGCTGATTCAAGGTTTCCCCGACGGAGAGCCAATCACCGCTTACGCGCAAGGCGACTTCGTTGATCTCTGTCGAGGCCCCCATGTCCCGACTACCGGCTCCATTGGGGCCATAAAATTGCTCACCACGGCCGGAGCCTATTGGCGTGGCGATGAGCGTAATCCGATGTTACAACGGATCTACGGAACATCCTTTCCGACCAGAGGGGAAGTGGATGCCTATCTGGCCCGGCTGGAGGAAATTAAGCGGCGTGATCACAGAAAAGTCGGAAAAGAGCTGGATTTGATCAGCATTCAGGATGAGATTGGTCCTGGGCTGGTACTCTGGCACCCGAAAGGAGCGGCCGTCCGCCTGTTGATTGAAAATTTCTGGCGAGAACAGCACATTCGTGATGGGTACCAGCTGGTTTATTCGCCCCATACCGCACGTCTTGATCTTTGGAAGACCAGTGGGCACCTTGATTACTACCGTGAAAACATGTTCCCGTCGATGAAGCTGGAAGGCAGTGAGTACCAGCTGAAACCGATGAATTGTCCTTACCACATCATGATTTATCAATCTCACCTGCGGAGCTATCGAGACCTACCCATCCGCTATGGGGAACTCGGAACGGTCTACCGTTATGAACGAACCGGCGTTCTGCACGGACTCATGCGGGTGCGTGGATTTACACAGGATGATGCTCATCTCTTCTGTCGCCCGGATCAGATGGAGCACGAAGTCAGCCGGGTGCTGGACTTTACTTTTTTCGTGTTGCAGACGTTTGGATTCCATCAATTTGAAGTATTCTTGTCCACCAGGCCCAAAGAGTCCGTGGGCGGTGACGAACATTGGGCTTCGGCCACCAGCGCATTGGAAGCGGCGCTGAAGGGCCGCAACATCTCCTTTCATCTCGATCCGGGAGGAGGCGCATTTTACGGTCCCAAGATCGACATCAAGATCAAAGACGCGTTGGGCCGTTCGTGGCAATGTTCCACAGTCCAGGTGGATTTCAACAATCCGGAACGGTTTGAATTAAATTACATCGGGGAGGACGGGAAAGCCCATCGACCGATCATGATCCATCGAGCCTTGATGGGATCCATCGAGCGTTTTTTCGGCATTCTGATCGAGCATTACGGTGGCGCATTCCCGACTTGGCTGGCTCCGGTACAGGCGGTGGTCATGAACATCACAGATCACCAGCAAGGCTACGCTGCGACCGTCGTCACGCAATTGAAGACAGCCGGCTTCCGTGCCGAAGCGGACCTTCGGAATGAAAAGATCGGATTCAAGATCCGTGAAGCGGAAAAAGCGAAGGTCCCGTTCATGTTGGTGGCCGGAAATCGCGAAATGCAAAATGGCACTCTCTCGGTACGAGGCCGAAGCGGATCAAATTTAGGAGCTATGACAGTAGCTGAGGTAGTGGGTCTCCTAGGTAGTGAGGTCCAGCATACCCAGCGTGAAGTTCAACCCACACATTAAAGAAGAGGTGGCCTATCGCTCCCAAACTACGCGTGAACCGTGAGATTCGTGTCCGAGAAGTTCGTGTCATTGGTCCGGAGGGAGAGCAACTCGGCATCCTTCCGACGCCGGATGCTTTTCGTCAGGCTCAAGAAGGCGGCTATGATTTGGTGGAAGTCGCTCCCAATTCCGTTCCTCCCGTCTGTAGGATTATGGACTTTGGGAAGTATAAATATGAGCTGAGCAAAAAAGATCATCAAAGCCGGCGTCACCAAAAGTCCACCCAAGTGAAGGAAATCAAGCTGCGTCCTCGGACGGATAAGCATGACCTTGAAATTAAAGTGCGACAGATGAAAGCGTTCTTGGAAGACGGTAACAAGACCAAGGTGACTCTCACCTATCGAGGGCGAGAAATGGCTAATCAGGAGATGGGACGTGCTGTGATGAATTCCGTCATTGAACAGTTGGCCCAAACCGGCACCATCGAGTATGCCCCTCGTATGGAAGGACGCAGTTTGATCATGATCGTAGCTCCGAAGCATTAATGCACAGGGCGGTGGCTGCTCAACCAAAGGATCTTCTCATGAAAATGAAGACGCATAAAGGGACGAGTAAGCGTTTTACAAAGACCGGGAGCGGAAAAATCGTTCGCCGCAAGGCGGGCAAGCGGCACATACTGACCAGCAAGCGGCACGACCGGAAGCGCCGCCTGAGCGGAACAGCAGTGGTGGATTCCACGGTTGTTTCCACATTGAATCGACTCCTGCCCTATGCATAGACGACGATCGTGTAGTGTTGTGAATTTCAGGACCCAAAAGGAGTAATGAATCATGCCTCGCGCAAAAGGTGGGCCAAAAACTCGGCAACGGAGAAAGAAGCGGATCAAGCTGGCGTCAGGTCAGTACGGCGGGAAAAGCCGGCTTTTTCGTTCGGCGACAGAAAGTGTAGATAAGGGGTTAACCTATGCCTACACGGGCCGCAAGAATCGAAAGAGGGACTTTCGGCAGTTATGGATTGCTCGTATCAGCGCCGCCGTTCGGGCACAAGGGATGACCTATGGCCGATTCATCAATGCCCTCAAGAAGGCCAATGTCACCCTCGATCGTAAGGTTCTCTCGGACATGGCGATCAAAGACGCCACAGGGTTCGCACAACTTGTCGGCCTCGCCAAGCAGCACGTGACTCCCGCCGCGGCCTAACTTCAAAAGCCCAATCGACGGAAGGTGAAGCGACATATTGTCGTTCCCTTCCGTTGTGTCATGACAAAAAAAGCATTTCCGGTCAAAGCGCTGCCAGCTGCGAGAGGTTCACGTCGAAGGCGACGATCGGCATTGCGATCTGCCACCGTTCGAGGACTTCGGGATGAACTTCGCCGATGACGCCGACGGGCTTGCCCGACACGAGAATGCGGCCGGCACGCCCTTCTAAAAAAGACGGATGCTGAATCGGCTCAAGACTGTATTCCTTACCGAGGTAGTAAAACAGGACATCGAGACTGGAATGGATTTCTGAGAAATGGGTGGTCGCGTGAGCGATCAATGCGCCCAAGACCGTTTCCGTTCGAGATCCCAGCTCGTGAGTACCGTCGGGAATCGCCACATCACCGGCCTCAAAGAGGCGATGGGGATAGAACGCTCGGCTCGACGCGGCTTCGATGCGCAGCAACGAGGGCAGCATCCATTGCCGGAGACAGGAGAAGCTCAACGACATCACGTTGTCCACCTCCACCATCTGTCCCCATTCCGTTCCTTCCAGGCGCATATGACGGGAATAATGATCCGGTGAACCGAGAATGTTCGAAATGATTTCCTGAAAGCCGAGTCCCACCATCAATTCTCGGGATCGATCGGACAGCTGCTCAATGGCGGATAATCCTCCCACTGTAAATTGCGCCGGCATGACGGGAGTAAACTCGGCATACCCCCGGCTCATGGCGACGTCTTCCACGATGTCCATCGTATGCATCAGATCGTGCCGGTACGGAGGGAGTTTTGCCTTAATTGACCCCTTTTCTGCCGACACGCCATACCCATACGCCTCAAGAGCTTGCTTCACGACTGTCTCGCCAAGTTCCTGGCCCAACGCCTGTTCAATAGCTTTGAGCCGAATCGTTTTGGACTTCCCGAAATCTTGAGGGGTTTGGACCCGTTTGCCCAGCATCGTGTCCGTCGGATAGTGTATTTCCACCGGATCAATAGTTGCCCCACGGTCGGCCAAATTCGCCGCGAAGATATTCAGAGAAAGCATGACCATGGGTAAGTCTGTCCCCGTCACTTCCACGAAGAGTTCCTCATCACCAACCCGTACTTCTCCGATTTCCCGGCTATTGATAATCGGGGGAAACGACAACGGCTGGTCCTTCGCATCTCGGAGGATAGGAAGCAGGCTTTTGTCAGCCAGAATAGACCCGTATTCCAATCCCTTTGGATGAACCATGAGGATTTCGGACAGAGTCATCGTCGTTTCCATACCCAATGGAGTAAACCGCACATCGTCGGCCTTCACCAACTCATAGGTCACCGGAAAGGTTATATTCCGCAGCTGATAGATACCAATAGAAACGGTCTTTCGCTTACGCCCAAAGATATCGGCCAACTTCTCCTGCGTTTGAATCAGCTGAGCCAAACCCTTCTGGGTCACCCGATACCCTATGGCAGTACAGGCGGCCACGTACGGGCGCACCTGCTCCATACCGGGCTTCACGATGAGATGATGCGGCGACTCCGGCTTTTTGGCAAAGAACGCATACGGCTTCAGCTGGCCTTGTCCCTTGATGCGAATTTGCCTCGCAATCCCCTCGCAACACCAGAGGTCCGGCCGATTACTATCTTGCAGCTCGACGCGTAACTCTCCCGTTTCCGGGTTGTGCCCTTTCAACTCGCCTTTCACGAGCATAAGCCACTCTTCCAATTGGGCGATCGAAACGTCACGGCCGGCGTCTCGATCTCCCGTGAGAAGCGATTCTAAATCGTCTTTGAAAATAGTGATGGTGGGCATGAGCGCTGCTAAAACAGTCCTCTGGTTGTGCGGATCAACTCCAAATTATCGGTAAAGAGCTCGCGAATGTCATGTATGCCCAAGGCCACCATGGCCATCCGATCGAGCCCCAGCCCCCAGGCAATGACCGGCACCGTGACACCGAGCGGTAACGTCACTTCGGAACGAAACAGACCCGCACCACCGAGTTCCATCCATCCCAAACGCGGATGACGCACGTGTAGCTCGACCGACGGCTCGGTAAAGGGGAAATATGCCGGCAAGAACTTGACTTCCTTCGCTTGTGCGACTTCTCGGGCAAACAAATTCAGAAGCCCCAACAGCGTCCTAAAGTTGATATCTTCTCCTAATACAATCCCTTCCACCTGGAAGAAATCCGTTGCGTGGGTCGCGTCAATTTGGTCATAGCGAAAGACCCGTGCGATCGAGAAATACTTCCCTGGAATATCAGGCGAGGCGGCAAGCGTTCGAGCCGACACCGCCGTCCCCTGACTCCGCAACACCAACCGTTTGGCCCGGTGAACATCAAACGAATAGCCCCACCCTGTTGAACCGGTCTCCGCACCGTTCTCATGCACCTTGGCCACATGTGACAAGAACGGCTCATCCACGGCGGTGGCATGACTCGGTTTCTTGACGAAATAGACATCATGAATGTCCCGGGCAGGATGGAATTGCGGCATGAACAGGGCATCCATGTCCCAGAACTCCGTTTCAACCAGTGCCCCCCGCATCTCTTGAAACCCCATGCTCACAAGTTTGGCTTTGACTGTATCGAGAAATTCTCGGTAGGGATGTTTTTTCCCGATCCCGATACGAGGCGGGCGCAGGCTGATCGTATACTTTCTAAATCGCTTCTGACGCCAACTCCCATCCTTCAACAGATCGGGAGCCAACTGCGAGACTTCTTCAGCCATCCCTTGCTTGAGCAACTGTTCCGCCGCACCTCCACCATCCGTAGACAATATGAATGAGCGAGACACCCGCTCGTCTACCCGAAACGGCTCTTTGGCATTGCCGCGTTTCACGGCAAAGTCTTCAATGACCTGCCGATGGGTTTCCGTGAAGCTTCTCAATTCTTTCGACGATTCATGTATCTGCTGCAGGAGGGTTCGGAGTATCTCGGTAGTCGGGCTAGGACGTCCTGTGGTCTCGATACACCCTCCCTGAATGATCAGGACTGCCCCTTCTTTCTTGAGTCTCCCGACGGCTTTGCTGACATCGGAAGGATCCAGCCCTCCTTGTCCCTGAAGATCGGGAATGGTGAGTCGCTTCCCGGTGCCGGTCGCCTCCCGCGCAGCAGCCAAGACTCGTTCGAGAGGCGAAGCGGTCTGGTAATACTCTTCGCCGATCTTCGTCAGCGAGACTATTGGAGTGACGGTTTCCGTCTGCACTGCGATGAGAGATTTGGCCAATAACCACTCGACGGCCATGCTCAGTTGGGAAGAATCTAATTCGGCGGCTGCGGCCAACTGCTCGCTGTCCAACGCCGTTCCAGGCGGACGTGCGCCCAATGTCGTGAGGACTTTGATTTCGAGAGGATGAAGGCTGTCGATGACTGCGACGATGTCCACCCTCAATGGCCTATCGATTGACTGTTGCGCGGGCCGCCGGCTGGACGGCCGTCTCCGCGGCTGCTCGCATGGCTGCAATCGTGGCCGTATAGTCGTGTTGGGAAAAAATAGCGGACCCCGACACGAGAGCCGTCGCACCGGCAGCCACGATCTCCCGTGCATTATCCACTTTCACGCCGCCGTCTACTTCAAGCAGTGCCCGGCTGTTGATCTTGTCTAATAGGATTCGGGCTTCGGCGATTTTCTTGAGCACTGATGGAATAAACGTCTGTCCGCCGAATCCCGGATTCACCGACATGATCAACAACAGATCGACATCCTCCAAAATCTCATGAAGCAACGAAAGCGGAGTGGCAGGATTTAAGGTCACTCCGGCCTTGACTCCTCGTTCCCTAATGGATTGGACCGTTCGGTGAAGATGTGGACAGGCTTCAACGTGAACAGTGAGATAATCGGCTCCCGCTTCGGCAAATTCCGGGATGAAGGCATCGGCGTTCGTAATCATTAAATGAACGTCAAGCGGCAGTCTAGTGACTTTTTTCAGGCTCTCGACGATGGGCGGTCCAACCGTCAAATTCGGCACGAAATGACCATCCATCACATCGACATGCAGCAGATCGGCACCCGCTCGTTCCACCGCGGAGACTTCGTCTGCCAATCGCGCAAAATCTGCTGACAGAATCGAGGGTGCAATATGAATCGAATGACCCATTACCCCTCCTTCTTACGAAGACGGGCGGCATAAAACCCATCCATCCCGCATTCGTTGCCCATGGTGGAGAGGGCGCCGGGTATGGTTACAAAAGGAAGAGCGGTGGTGGGAAGCCACGGCGCCACAGATTCACGCACCCATCCAGGATAGGCTTCGCAAAAACGGTATACGACCCCTTCCGTCTCTTCCGTTTCTGTCGAACATGTACTATAGACCAGCACCCCACCGGCTCGCAAGCGGGAGGCCGCCGAGATAAGGATTTCAACTTGGAGTTCCTGGTGTCTTTCAAACACCGAACTATCCTTCCGCCATTTTGCTTCAGGATGCCGGCGCAACACACCCATGCCGCTGCAAGGGGCATCCACGAGTATACGATCGAACAGCGGCAATTCGGCACGGAGATTCAATCCGCGAGCCATCATTCCGGACCATTCGGCTGGTTTCCTCACATCGCCGACGATCGGGACAACACTCTGAATCCCCAGCCTCCGGCAATTTTCTTGTAGCAAGTTCAACCGGGAGGCTCTCCGATCGACAGCATAGATGGTTCCACGATCACCCATGAGCGCAGCTAGGTGACTTGTCTTCCCCCCCGGAGCGGCACAGGCATCCAAAATGACCTCCGAAGGTTGAGGATTAAGGATCGGAGGAATGAGTTGAGCCGCCTCGTCCTCCACATAGAAATCGCCTGTCTGGAACCCTGGCAACGACGTGACATCCTGTCCTTTTTCCAGCACGACTCCTACCGGACTGAGAGTGGCAGGACGAACAGTAATTCCTCCTTGCCGCAAACGCTGCAGAAGCTCTTCCCTCGTCAATCGATTGGAGTTCACTCGAAGTGTGATGTGCGGGACTGTGTTGCTGGCTCGACAAGCCGATTCTGCTTGTTCAAGCCCCATTCGAGTAAGCCACCGTTCCGTCACCCATTCAGGGATTCCATACCGGACAGACAGAGATCGAACCGGGTGTGCGGCTGGATCAGGGAACGGCCGCGCCGGTACACGAATGAGGTTGCGCAGGACTCCGTTCACCAACCCACTCCAATCGCGTCTCAGTTGTTTGGCATAGGATTTGGCTAGCCGGACGGTTTCATTCACCGCCGCTGAAGCGGGAATGCGATCTAGAAACAACAGCTGGTAGGCCCCAAGCCGCAGCAGCATTTGCACGACAGCAGGCAATCTGTGAAGAGGTTTGGAGAGTACCGCGTCCAATCTCCAATCGATCGTCTCTTGCCGCCGTAAGACTCCGTATACCAGTTCCATCACCAACGAACGATCATGTCGCTGTAACATCGATGGGGATTGCTGTTCGATCAACTCATCAAGTGCATCATCGGTTTGTCGACTGGAGAGAAAGAGAAGGATAGAGAGAGCAACCGCTCGCGATGACGGTCGCGGCGCCTCGCGGTCCACATTTCGTTCGTGGGTTCTCATCTGATTGGGAAGTGAAACCTGTAGCGAGGGAAAAGTATTATGTGACCGATGAACCAAGTTGCCCACCGACCGGGATTCGATGCCCAGCCAGGAACTGGTCAGCCGACATGCGTTTCGAGTTGGCAGTTTGAATTTCACGGATGCCGAGAAGACCATCGCCGGTCGACACCATGATCGTCTGCTTGTTCACCGCGACGATCGTGCCGGGTTTATCGGTTGCCCCAGCCACATCCGAGACGGCCTTCCAGATGTTCCACCGCTCCTCGCCGAAAAATGTAAAGGCCCCCGGCCAAGGAGAAAGCCCACGCACTCGATGGGCAAGCGACGTGGCACTCATCGTCCAATCGATCAAACCGTCTTCTTTTTTCAGAATCGGCGCCAAGGTAGCCTGCCCATCATCTTGCTTCTTCAGCGTCAACCTCCCGGCCTTCAATTGTATGATCGTGTCGAGAAGCAGACGGCCACCCAGCTCTGCCAGACGAGGTGCCAATGTCCCAGCCGTATCCTCAGGCGAGATCTCCAACTTCTCTTGGAGCAACATCGCTCCGGTATCCATTCCTTCATCCATGAGCATCGTGGTAATACCCGTTTCGGTCTCGCCATTGATGACGGCCCACTGTACCGGAGCTGCGCCGCGATATTTCGGCAACAGCGACCCATGTACATTCACGCAACCCATAGGGGGGAGTCGAAGAATCGGTGTATGCAGAATGCGTCCGTAGGCTGCAACGGCAATCAGATCGGGCTGCCAAGCAGAAAGGGCCTGTAAGAATTCCGGTGTGCGGATCTTCAGTGGCTGTAAGATAGGAATACCGGCTCGCTCAGCGACAAGTTTTACCGGTGGGGAGACAAGCTGTTGTCCACGCCCCTTCGGTCGATCCGGTTGTGTCACAACCCCCACCACTTGATCATCAGAGCGGAGGATTGCTTCGAGTGAAGGAACGGCGAATTCCGGTGTACCCATAAAGACAATGCGCATGTTTTGGCTTTAACATTGTGGCATCCAGAATGCAATTGCGCTCACCTCAACTTGACTTGTCATTCAGCCCTTTGTTAGCATTCTCACCGCGGGGTGGAGCAGCCTGGTAGCTCGTTGGGCTCATAACCCAAAGGTCAGAGGTTCAAATCCTCTCCCCGCAACCATATTTTGGCTATTCCGTCCAGCATTACCTCGCCTTTGTAGCGATCCTTCTTAACCACGCGAGTTATGGTGTTTATATCCAGCGAAAGATCGGGCCGCGAGCCTCTTCAAGACGTCCGTCTCCGCTTTATCCACGTCGATCACAAGGGAGCGAATCTGAGCTTTAATCCGTCAGCTTATGACATCCCTTTGTGATGCATGAAGGCCCGAGGTTACAAAAATCCTTATAACAAAGCCTTCAAATGAGATTTCTGGCATGGAGAAGGCAGCACGCATTTTAGGCTGACTCAGCATATGCTCTCAACAATTCGACCGACAATCGGTTAATTCCATAATCCCACAATGTCTGCTCGAAACCGCACTCCAATGAATGGCGTCATCGGGTGAATCAAACCAATGGCGAATCGCCATTTCCCGCAGGCCTGCATTCAGATACGCTCTATCCTCGGTCTGTCCACTGTAACCAAGGGCTTGACTGTCCAATAGCTATGAGTAGCCGCTTACTCACGGGTGGAACGTGAGTCATGATAATGTGCCCCTCCTTTTGTGGTATGGATACTAATAGTTTCCATACCTTATAAGGCTGATCGGTCCCACACGCGGCCAAACCCAAAATTGCCTTTGTGTTCAATGTAAAAGCTTTGATGGAGTTAATGGCAATGGAACACAGCATACAACCAACAGGGATCACAGGCCTTCGAGGCATGCTACGGGATACATGGCTTGTCGATCAATACCGTACAGTCAAGCGTCGAATGATGCGTCGGTCGGAAGGCGAGCTTTTCCTATTGCGAAGATATTCTCGGATTCATGGCAAACCGCTCAATCTGACGAATCCGCAGGCTTTTACAGAGAAGCTGTTCTGGCGCATGATTACGTGGAATCGCGGCGACATGCCTCCTCGATTTACGCAGCTGGCGGACAAGTATGCGGCGCGAGCTCATGTGGCAAGCATGGTAGGGGAGAAGCATTTAATCAAGCTTTTATGGCACGGAGATGACCCGCGTGCGATTCCCTTTGACCGGCTGCCGGCCAAGTACGTGATCAAGCCGAGCCATGCCGCCGGACAAGTGATCATAGTCAAAGGACATGCGGATCGGGACGAGATCATCCGGACTGCCTCAGGATGGTTGGCCAGCAATTATTATTGGCACGGACGGGAGTCTCAATATTATGGGATTCCACCTCGGATTGTTATTGAGGAGTACTTGACCAATGAAGATGGGAGTCCCCCTCTCGATTATAAGTTCT
This sequence comes from Nitrospira sp., assembly GCA_025936075.1. Lineage (GTDB taxonomy): Bacteria > Nitrospirota > Nitrospiria > Nitrospirales > Nitrospiraceae > Nitrospira_D. Next base: position 45,876 of record JAICUC010000001.1, read on the forward strand.
ACTGTTTTAACGGTGTGCCCGATCAGATTATCGTACGTAATCATACGCACAATATTCACCCGATCTTCGACACCACATGGACTCTACTCGACCTTGTCGTTTCAAACTGCACAGAACGACCGTGGGTCCCAAAGCCGGCCAATCTTGAAGAGATGCTTGTTCTCGCCGCGAAACTATCGGCCGGATTCGGGTTCGTCCGCATTGATTTATACAATGTCAATGGGCGAGTCTATTTTGGCGAGTTTACCTTTACTCCTGCAGCAGGAATCATAAAATATGCTCCTGAAAGTTGGGATTTGGCGCATGGTAAAAAATGGGATCTGTCCTTAGATGTGAAATGCTAGAACTCTGACTGCATGAACAGTTTGCTCACCTATGCACGCGCGGAAAGTTTGAAACGTGAACCATGCTATTCGGATGCGCGAGATGGTATTCCGAAGCTCGGTCAACCCGATGCCGACAAGCTTTAGAGAGAACTCTGGAGCACGTCAATATTCAGGCCGAACCGTTCAGGCGGATTAGTCTTGTCCCTTCCATTTGCAGAAGAACAAGGCAATATGATCATCCCTCACATGATCCGCATACCGCCGCAGAGTGGTCGCTCATTTAAGATCAAGCAAGGCCAGATATTACGGGTTATCGACCCCTTTGGTGAGCAGGTATCTGACCTCTTTGCTTTCGATGAGCACGACCATGATTGCCGGCTTTCTTCGGGTCGTTCGTTGGACTATGCGGGCCGAATCTATTTGACTACGGGCGATATTCTGTATGCGAACAACAGCAAGCCCATGTTCACTATTGTTGAGGACACCGTCGGCCTACACGATTTCCTACTGACGCCATGCAGTCAGGAGATGTTTGAAATTCTATACAAGCACAAGGGCCATCATCCGAGCTGTTTTGAGAATCTTCTTCTCTGCCTGAAGGAACACGGCATCTCAGGAGCCGATATCTCCACCACCTTCAATATATTCATGAACGTTAAAATCGATCCACGGGGAAAATTGACCGTCGACGTGCCAGTATCAAAAGCCGATGACCATATCGATCTACGAGCGGAAATGGATATGGTATGTGGGCTCACAGCCTGCTCTGCCGAAGGGTCCAACAATGGTCAATTCAAGCCGATCGACTTTTTGATTTTGGATTGATGCGCTCGTGGAGCTGCGTACATTTACGCGACCATAGAAGTAATCGAATAAGGAGGCGGGTCTGGGAATTAGCAGAATAATGTCAATACACCGATAGAGACAAAATAGAAACCGGCCCGGATTCCCGCCAAGGGAATTCCGGGCCGATCCCTTCACACTCTGCCCTTCGCTGCTTAGTACCCTGCCTTGGCGTTGGGGTTCACCTGGCTGGGGAACGGATCCAGGATGCTCTTCGGCGCATTGTTCCAGATCACGTCCGCCAGATTCGACAT